>JAUVJM010000059.1 GCA_030596585.1 bacterium | reverse complement strand
TGAGATGGCGCCATAAATTCATCCTTCAGAATACCGATCCAGTCCGAGTACCGTGAAACCGGCAATACGAGAGGCGGGTTCTCTTCACCGGCAGGGCGACGGTCATATTCTCTCCGGGTTCGGGGAGTGCCGGATTGCCGAGCTTCAAATGGCATGAGAACGCGCGCGATATTCTTACTGCTGCCCGCTTTCTTTGGAATGAAGAGATACATCTCATACTGTGCTCTCGTGAGAACAACGTAGAGGTTGTCAAGCTCATCGACAAGAGACCTTATATACTCATCCCTGTACTCGCCTGCCAACCTTTCCGAATAGGGAATATATTCTTTCCTGAGCTGGACAAGACTCAGCTTGTTATCTTCGCAGCGCTCCACTACATAAGGTTTCCCGCGTCCCGGCGCGCCTGAACCGATTTTCACCTCCATCTCAAGAAACGGCACTATGACAACGGGGAACTCAAGTCCCTTTGCCTTATGAATCGTCATGATTTTCACTGAATCCGTGTGGATGACATTCACATAGAGCTCCTTCTCCCCGACACTTTCAAAAAACTCAAGGAATGACGAAACGCCTGCGTAATCCTCTTCTTTTGTCTTGATAAGCTCAAGGAACTTCATGGAAAACCCCTGGTACTCGGGGAAATTCTCCATAACCCTGAACTTACCGAGAACCGTAACCATAAACTCATAAAGAGGGACAAAACCCACGCTCTTGAAAAATTCCTCTACAAAACTATTCCATACATTAGTAAACCTCTCCCTGAATTCCCTGTAGAAATAGACGCCCCTCCCTTTTCGGCCCGAAGCTCTCAGCCCGAACAGAAAATCCTCCATCGTGCGCCGCTTCATCCCAGCGGCTTTCAGGAAAACCTCACCAAGGATAAAAGACGCAAATGAAAGATTGTCAATGGGTGAATCCAGAAACCTGAGGAAAGATACAAGTTCTTTTATAAGGGGATGTTCGCGTATGTTCAATGTCCTCTCCGACTCAACCGGTATGCCTTCTGCAATCAGCCAGGAGGTAAAGAGTTTGACATCCCTGTTCTCTCTTGCGAGGATTGCAATATCTCCGAATGAGAACCTGTTCTTGATATCCTTAACCAGCGGCAGCAGCTTCCCGCGCACGATGCTATTCCTCTCATCCACGCCGTCTGCCTCGAGCATTTCCACACTGACATATCCGCCTTCATTCTCTTTCTTCCATTCCTGCTCTGAATCACGGAAAACGTTAAGAACGGTATTGATATGTGTATCGGAGACGCCAACGGGCACTTCCTGCAAAGCATCTGCCTCACCGATAAACCGCTTGAGATTCTTCGCCGAGAAAATTTCGTTATTGAACTCCACAATTTCCTTCTGACTGCGGTAGTTCTTGCCAAGAGCAGTGCGCCGGGGCTCATAGTCACTGAAGCTATCCCCAGCCGAATCGAAGAGCGAGATATCTCCGCCCCTGAACCTGTAAATAGCCTGCTTCTTATCCCCTACGTAAAACAGCGAACCGCCTGATGAAAGTGCCTCCTCAACCATGGGAAACACATTCTTCCATTGAAGCCTGCTCGTATCCTGAAATTCATCAATCAAATAGTGGCGAAAACGGGTGGCAAGTCGGTAGTAGAACTCCTCAACGCTTACCGCTCCGCCCTCAACCAAGGCATTGGCATGCGTGTTTAGCTCCTGCAGGAATATGACATCGTCACTGCTTGCGAGTTTCCTGAACTCATCCAGCACGAGAGTAAATATCTCTATGTAGGGTCTGAAAATCGCACGTGATTCCCATTCGCAAAATTCTCTCAGGTTCCTGCGCACGTCCTCCCACAACCTGACAATTCTCTCGGGAGGCTCCGCATTCTTCTTCATCGGAAAATCTTCCCGTTTGAAATATGCAGAGAGCTTGCCGACGTCAAAGCCGCCTCTGTTCTTCTCATGGAAAGATTTCAGGCTGTTGACAAAAACACCGTTTGTTCCTTCAGGAATGTCTTTTGAAATCCCGCTGATAAGGTCAATGATCATCCGTTTCTTTTTGCGCAGGTCTCCTGCTTTAATATCGGGCACTATGAACTCCCCGCCATAAGTATTAGTGTAGTTATACAAGGACTCCATAAGCCCCAATATATCTCTCCGGGAAAGCCAGCCGCCCTTGTTCTCAACAAAGAGGTAGTATTCGAGAAAACCCTCAAAAGCACTGAGGATATTCTTATCCGCAGGCACTCTGTCAGTAAGCCTGTCAAGACTGTATTCGAGATAGGCGCGGTAGTCTTCCTTTACCCTGAAATCAGACGCAAAGCCAAGGCTGAAAGCACATCCCGAGAGAAGCGCGTTGATAAAGCTGTCTATGGTCTGCACCCCAAACGCGGGGTAATGGGTGATGATATCATCCATAATCCTGTGGGCCGTCTTTCCGGCACTCTTTTCATCAACGGCAAGGCACGAGAGGATATCTTCCTTCTCATGCCTATCCCGGAACGCATCAAGCGCTATCTTCTTGAGAAACTCCAGGATTCGCTGTTTCATCTCGAGGGTGGCTTTGTTGGTAAACGTAACCGCAAGAATGGTCTTAAGAGGCGCTTCTTCGGATTTCAGCTCAGGTGACATAATGAGCTGAATATACCGTCTGGCAAGAGCATAGGTTTTGCCGGAACCAGCGGATGCCTCAACCACATCCACGGATGGGAACTTGAGCTGAGTTGAACCCTCTGTCTTTGCCATTTGCCTCCCTTTCTTTCCAAAATTCCCTGCTGCTATGTTACCGACACTTACAATCTTTCGCAAGCCCTTTGTCCACAGGAAACCTGCAACCCACGAAATTTAAGTTGCCTATTGCCCGGTCAGATGGTACCATACTCAAATTATGAGATTTGTGAAAAATAAATGCGGTTTTACGCTTACCGAGCTTCTGGTGGTTACCGCCATTCTATCAAGCCTGCCTGTATCCAGTTACATCGGGGCGAAGCAAAAAGCTCTACAGGTGGAATGCGCTTCTCAGATGAGACAGATAGGAATGGCGGTCAATATGTTTACAATGACCGAAGGGAAATATCCTGACGCCGTGTTTTATCCCGAGGAGCCTCTCAGTGACCCTAAGAGCATAGCGGTCATTCTTAAACCCTATGGCATGAGGGGAAAGATACTCATATGTCCCGCCGCGCCTTCGGTCCTTAAAAAGAAGGGGCTGACTTACCTGTGGAATGACAAGCTGAGCGGGAAAGCCGCGTCACAGGTTAGAAACACTACCACTACATGGATGATGGTGGATATAACGGCATTGGATGAGAGAGTTTCTTCCCACCAGGGAGGATACAACATTCTTTACGCTGACGGTCACGTGGCGTGGAGTTCTACCCCTCCTCCATTGAAAGTTGAGAAATGAAAAATACCCTAGCGGTATCTTCTCCGCCTAATGACCTCCTGCTGAAGCTGAATCTTCTGATCCGGCTCAGGTGGGGAGGCATATTCCTGCTCTTTATCCTGCTTTCCTATTCACTTGCCTTCTGGGAACAAGGAGCGCTCATCTACCCTCTTCTTTTTCTCCTCGGACTTACTTTGCTGTTTAACATTGCCCTCCACCTGGATTTGAGAAAACGCCACACTGCCAAAAAGATTATAAAGATGCTGAATTTGCAATTTTACTTCGACATTTTTTTCTACCTTTTCATTTTTCATTTCACCGGCGGAACAGGCTCTCCCTTCTTCATCCTTCTGTTGTTCCCTGCCATTTCCGCCACCATTGTCTTCCAGCCGCCCGGAAGTTATTTCCGCGCCGGCGCCACACTGCTTATGTTCGGCTTAATACTCTACGGCGAAACTAACTGGCATATGAATCCCCCCTTTCTCATGATAATCTCCATGAAGGAGAAAACGATTCTCCTCTTCATTGCGCTGACGGGTTCGCTCCTTCTCTCTGTGTATCTTACCGCTAACCTTGTTCAACATCTCAGGCAAAGATTCAAGAAGCTTGTTGCACTTCAGGAAAACCTCAAGAGAAGCTATTTTGAAACAGTTATGGGATTAGCCCAGGCAATGGAGGCAAAAGAGCCGGCAATAAGAGAGCATTTCGAAAGAACTATCCTCTATGCGACTTTAATCGGAAAACGCCTGGGGCTGGATGATGAGAACATGGAATACCTCAGGTTCGGTGCCGTTCTCCACGATATAGGCAAAATCGGGATTGCTAAAAACATTCTTACCAAACCCGCAAAATTAACGCCGGAAGAACATGAACAGATAAAAAAACATCCAGGGATAGGCGCTCATATAATAAATGGAGTGGAATTCCTCAAGAAAGTCAAACCTATTATTCTCCAACACCATGAGAGATATGACGGGAAAGGTTATCCCCAAGGACTTAAAGGAGAGGAGATATCCTTCCTGGCAAGAATAATGAGTGTAGTAGATGCCTACGACGCAATGACTTCAGACCGCCCCTACGCAAAAGCCAAATCACGTGAGAAAGCCATAGAAGAACTTATAAGAGAAAAGGGCAAACAGTTTGACCCCGGAATCACGGATACCTTCCTGGAAATACTGCGGGAGATGTAAGGAACTGGAAACTATTCTTTCTCGCTGAGCCTCTCCAGCCTGAGCATTTCCATCCGGTTTGAAGTGAGCGCCATAATTGAAAACAGCAGAACGCTGTCTGAACCGGGTTTGCAAGCCCATGCCTCCCCAGTTGCGGTGTCAAACACCAGAAACTCGTTCCTGAACTCGTGCAGTTGATAACGCCCGAGCATTTTGTTCTCGGCATCCCGCAGTTTGTCCGTATTTTCAATAAGTTTCATTTCCGTCCGGTCAGCCGCTTTTCCTACAGATGCAAAAACCGCAGTTACTGCTGTTTTCCCCAGACACAACCACACCAGACAAAAAACCATCACAATCACCGCCGCCTTCAAAAACAAATAACGTTTCATCATCATTCTCCTTTCTATCTCGCATAACAGTTTAGCTACTGGAAATTACCACACACATTGTAGTTGCAAAGTTTACTTCTCGACAAGCTCGAAGTATATTGTTTTCTTTGCTTTGCTTCTCTGGCAAAGCAAGCCCCGCCACAAAACGCCGGCGGGCAAGTCTGCAACTACACCTCGTTGTTCGCATCCCGCAAAATTGTTACCCCATCTTTACGAGTCACGAGTCACGAGTCACGAGATACGGTCTTTCATGAGCCGGGCAACATCCTTGTAACTGCGTTTTAGAACCGGATACAGCGAATGATATACCCCGTAATAACCTTCGTAGAGCTCGACATTCTCTTTGACAGGTTTCATCCTATCTTTAACCTGAATCGTCTGCGAGCAAGCCTCCTCAACACTATTGTAAATTCCGACCCCCACACCCGCAAGAAGCGCCGCGCCAAAGGCAGGACCCTCATCCACCGACGTTGTAAGCATCTCAAGATTATTCACGTCCGCCTGGATCTGCCTCCACAGAGAACTCCCGGCTCCCCCTCCGGAGGCGCGCACCTCATCCATCCCTACCCCTATCTCCTTCATAAGCTCCAGTGAATCGCGCAGTCCGTAAGCGATCCCTTCCATTACACTGCGAATCAGATGTGCTTTACCATGCCGAAGTGTAAGCCCGAAGAAAACTCCCCTTGCATCAGGGTCAGGATAAGGAGTCCTCTCCCCCGCCAGATACGGAAGAAATATCAATCCCTCAGAGCCCCGCGGAGACTTAGCCGCTTCTTCCGTCATAAGTTGATACGGATCCACACCTTTCTTCTTGGCTGTTTCTATTTCCTCCCGGCAGATAGTATCTCTCAACCAGCGGAACGACCCGCCCGCGGAAAGCATCACCCCCATAACGTGCCATTTCCCGGGAACCGCGTGACAGAAAGTGTGAAGCCTCCTTTCAGGCTCGACTTTCACCTCGTCACAGGAACCAAAAATGACGCCGGACGTCCCCAGTGTTGAGGAGATTATTCCTTCTCTGACAATCCCGTTTCCGACAGCACCAGCCGCCTGGTCGCCTCCCCCTCCCGCCACAGGCGTGCCGGCGGGAAGCCCGGTCAGGCTGGCTGCCGAAGAACTGACCTTCCCGCTGATTTCAGGCGACTCGAAAACATCCGGCATGATCTCCCTCGGTATCCGGAGAGAAGACAGAACCTCCTCAGACCAGCACCTGTTCCTCACGTCAAACAAAGACGTACCGGAAGCATCGGAAACTTCCGTTGCAAAAGTGCCTGTTAACCGGAACCGGATATAGTCTTTAGGGAGAAGCACCTTATGAGTTTTCTCGAGCACTTCTCTTTCATTCTCTCTCACCCAGATTATCTTCGGGGCAGTGAAACCCGTCAGAGCAGGATTGCAGGTAAGCTCAAACAACCTCTCTTTTCCAATGGTCTCGGTTATATAGTCACACTGCTTGGCTGTCCTCTGGTCACACCACATAATGCAGGGGCGAAGCACCCTCCCTTCCCTGTCAATAAATACCGCTCCGTGCATCTGACCCGAAAGACCGATTCCTGCAACAGATACCCCGGTCAGTTCCAGAACATTTTTTATAGCTTTTATCGTCCCGTCCCACCAATCCTCCGGATTCTGCTCCGCCCAATTAGGATGCGGAGTGGAAAAAGGGTATTCCTCAGTTGCACTGCCTAATACCCGCCCTTCCTCATTTATGATAAGGACTTTCACACCCGTAGTTCCGACATCAATTCCCATCAGATGGCTCATTTCTGCCCCCCCTGCCCCTCATGTCATTCCCGTCCCGTATCAAGTACGGGGTAAACTGCAACGGGAATCCAGTGTTTTAAACTGCTTTTCTGGATTACCCAAACGAGTTGGGTAATGACAAGCTTTCATGTTTCTTTCATGCAACTTTTGTCAGTACCCACGAGAAGAAAATGGGTAAGTCTTAAGATGTTTATTCTTCACGAGCCTGTAATTGCCCCCTTCGAATACTGTTCTATGGAAGACATTTCTCTCCAGCCAGCTAAGAAACCTAACGTGAAGCTTGTTGTGCCTGTGTTCCCTGTTGATTTCAGAAGAGCCGGAAACTCTCCATGACTTGCGCGCGATACGTTCTCTCATGACCGAAGGATGAGTTCCCGTAAATCGCGCAAGGTTCCTTAACGAACCGTAGCGAAAGACCTGCCTGCCTCTGTACTTCTCCTCCGCGGAAACACTGCCGTGGTGCAGTTTGTTAAGAGTTTTTTGTTTCTCAAGCATGACGCGAGGCTCCCTTACCCAGCCATAGTGATAAATCTTGGCTCCCGTATGCGCCACAGGAAGTTTCCTGCCATTCAGCCTGAAACCCTGCGCGCTTGCCCACGACTCTATCCCTACTCTGTTCCTTATGACCCTTACTTCGCTCGTATACCACCCGTGCGCAATCTGATACTTCTGGTAATCTCCCCAGAAGTGAATGTAGTCAAACAGAAGTCCCTGAATTCCCGTATCCTTTAGATTGCTTCTCATGGCATCCAGTATTCCCGGGAGATAATCCTCATGCACTACTTCATCCGCCTGCAGGTAGAAAGCCCAATCCCCGCTGCAACAGGAAAGTGCCCTGTTTGTCTCAACCGCATTAATCTTTCCCTTCACAAAAAGATTTTCATCCCACGTCGAGTTAATAATCCTTATCTTCGGATCACGGATGTCTTTCACTGCATCAAGTGTCCCGTCGGACGAATCCCCAACGTTTACCACAAATTCATCACAAATCGGGATGATTGACTTTATACTCTCAACGAAAGGGAAATCCAGTTTTATCCCGTCTCTCACAAAAGTAAAACCACTGACTTTCAAGCCGAATCACCTCCTGTTAGGGATTGCCAAACGAAGTTTATACCAGAAGAGAACCTATTGTCAATCAGAGACTCCTTTAATTCTCTTGAGGGCACATACAATATATGCTAAAGTCTTCGCGAGGAGGATACCCATGGCACTTACAGCAGGCATTCACGTCGACACCAAAGAGGTGAGGGCAATCCTTGCCGACGAAAGAGGTTCAGTAATTGGCACGAACCGGACTGCCGTCCGGCAGAATCAGGCGGAAAAGGAACTTCCCCCCGGTTATGTCGAGCAAGACGCAGACCTTCTGTGGAAAACGGTAGAGAACTGTTTGAAGGAACTCGCTGGTTCTACAAACGCGAATCCGGAAGACATCGCGGCAGCCGGAGTCAGCACCGCTTCAGGCACGCTGATTCCCGTTGATGCAAACGGGCAGGCACTGCGTCCCGCCATAATGGCTGAAGACAGCCGCCCGGGAAAAGAAACAAAACTCGCCAACCAGAAAGGCGAAACGCTAATCC
>JAUVJM010000132.1 GCA_030596585.1 bacterium | reverse complement strand
GTATACTTCTGTCTTTTACTGCTCCTGTATCCGCCTTTTTCTCTATGCCTTTCTGCTTTTCTGCCCCGCCCTTAGGAGGCGCTTCTGCAGGTTTGTTCTTTTGTGCTTGTTCTTTCTCACCTTTATCAGCTTCTGCCTCTTTCTTCCCCGCACCTTTCTGCCTTTGACTTTGTGCCTTTGTCACTTTGTGCCTTTGTGCCTGTTCTCTTGCGCCTTTGTACCTGTCTTTTTGTGCTTTTGCGCGCTGACTTCTCGCATCCTCCAGCGCTTCCTCTTCAACAAATTCCCCTTTATATATCCACACTTTAACGCCTATCAACCCGTACATGGTTTGGGATTGCACACAAGCATAATCAATATTCGCTCTGATGGTATGCAGAGGCACTCTGCCTTCCAGGTACCGCTGGGTGCGAGACATCTCCGCCCCGCCCAGCCTCCCGGCACAGCAGATCTTTATGCCCTTGGCGCCTGCATCCATACTCGAAGAAACTGCCCTTTTCATTGCTCTCCGGAAAGAAACCCTCCTCAAGAGCTGCTCCGCAATGTTCCTGGCCACAAGCTCCGCACTCAACTCCGGCCTTTTCACTTCCTCAATATCAATGGAGATTTCCCTGTTCGTCATTTCCTGCAGCTCTTCGCGAAGCCTGTCAATATCCGACCCTCTCCTGCCAATGACTATCCCGGGTCTTGCGCTGCGGAGCACGACTCTCATCTTGTCCGCCGCCCGCTGAATTTCAACCGCAGTTACCGCCCCGTGCTTCAGTCTCTCCCTGAGATACTTCCTTACTTCAATGTCTTCTCTCAAATACCGGCCATACTGCCGGCGGGCAATCCACTTCGATTGCCAATTCCTTGTCTCGATCAATCTAAAACCAGTAGGGTTTACTTTTTGTCCCACTTTTCCTCCCTCAGAACCACCCGCAGATGCGAACTTCTCTTACGGACCGGAGTGGCTCTACCCATAGCTCTTGCTCTAAACCGCTTCAGGGTCGGACCCTGGTCAACAGCCACTTCTGCAAGAACGAAACGGTCTATGTCAACCGTCTCCTTTTTCTGCTTTGCTTTCTCCTGAATATCGGCAGCCGCAGACTTGACCGCTTTTTCCATAACAACCGCAGCCATCTTTCCCAACACAGTCAGGATAGCAAAGACCTCATTCACATTCTTTCCCCTAACCAGATCAGCTACTTCTCTGAGCTTGCGGGGAGAAGTCTTCACATATTTTACTCTGGCACGCCCTTCCATCTATAAACCTCGCCTTGCGCTTCACCATAATTGTGCCATAAATGGCACCGCTGCTATTTAAGCGCCTTGCCTGCCTTCTCAGACCTCTTTCCACTATGTGCCCGGAAAGTCCTTGTAGGAGAAAACTCCCCGAACTTATGACCTACCATGCTTTCAGTTATGTAAACGGGAATGAACTTTTTCCCGTTATGAATAGCAAAAGTGTAACCGACAAATTGAGGCACCACGGTCGACCCCCGCGCCCAGGTCCTTATTGCTTCCTTTCTCCCGGATCTGTCCATCCTCTCCACTTTCTGCAGAAGTCTTTCAGTTATGTAAGGCCCCTTGGCTACAGATCTACCCATCCCTACTTCCTCCTTTTGACAATGAATTTACCAGAAGCCTTCTGCTTTTTTCTTGTCTTGTATCCCCTGGTGGGTTTACCCCACGGAGTCACGGGCGGCCTGCCGCCCGAGGCTTTGCCTTCTCCGCCTCCCAGCGGATGGTCAACCGGATTCATCGCAACGCCTCTCACCTCAGGACGCCGGCCCATCCACCTTGACCTGCCGGCCTTTCCGAGCGAGATGCCGCTGTGTTCCGAATTGCCAACCTGACCCACAGTCGCCTGGCAATCAAGATGGATAAGTCTGATCTCACCAGAAGGCAGCTTGACATGAGCGAATTTGCCTTCTTTTGCCATTAATTGAGCAGAAGCCCCGGCACTACGCACAAGCTGGGCACCTTTCCCCTTGTGTAACTCCAAGTTATGAACGAAAGTTCCGTCCGGAATCCCGCGAAGAGGCAATGCATTGCCAATTTTGGCCTCCACGTCAGACCCGGATTCCAACTGCTCCCCGACCTGCAATCCGTCAGGAGCAAGAATGTATGTCCTTTGCCCGTCTGCATACTTCAGAAGCGCAATTCGGGCTGAACGGTTCGGATCATATGCGATGGAAATAACCTCAGCCTTGATTCCGGCTCTCTTTCTTTTGAAATCTACTATCCTGTAGAACCTCTTGTGCCCCCCTCCCCGATGACGAACGGAAATTCTCCCGCTGGAAGCTCTCCCGCCTGTTTTCTTCAATGGCTTGAGAAGACTCTTCTCCGGCTTAGCCTTTGTAAGCCCATCGAATGTTGGGAGAATCTTAGACCTCTGTCCCGGTGTTATCGGCCTGGATTTCCTGAGCATTTCCTATCCTTATCTAAAAAGCAACCGTCAGCTATCAGTGATCAGTGATCAGCAAAAGCAAAAAACTGAAGGCTGATGTCTTCTACGCAAAGTCAATTTTGTCTCCCTGCCCGAGAGTTACAACCGCCTTTTTCCAATCAGGGGTCTTGCCTACCCTGTGCCTGACACGCTTCTTCTTGCCGCGCATCATAAGTGTGTTTACACCAGTAACTTTCACCTTGAAAAGCTCCTCGACCGCTTTTCTTATCTCAACTTTATTTGCACTTTTGGCTACGCGGAATGAGTACTTGTTCTCCCGTTCGCTCATCCTCGAACCTTTCTCTGTGAGAAGGGGTTTTTTTATGACATTATGTGAATCCATAATCCTATGACCCCTTCCCCATTCTATTCCCAAGAACTTCGAGACTGCCCCTGTCAAACAACAGATGCTCACAATTCAACACATCGTATGTATTCAGCGATGACGGGTCCTGCATCCGCACCTGCTTCAGGTTTCTGAAAGACTTACGGATATTCTCACCCGGACTATCAATCACAAACAGAATCTTCCCGTTCAGTTTCAGGCTTTTGAGCACTTTTTCAGCATCTTTTGTCCGTGGAGAATCAAACTGCAGGTTTTCCATAACAGCAATTCCCCCTTCCAGCCTCTTAGCCGTGAGGGCACAGCACAAAGCCTTTCTCAAAACCTTCTTCGGCAGGGAAACTTTATAGTTCCTTCCGTCAGGCCCGTGAGCAACCCCGCCGCGGCGC
>JAUVJM010000094.1 GCA_030596585.1 bacterium | reverse complement strand
GTTATGGGTTCCATTCTCCTCCTGCGCAGTACAAGAGTCATGGCGTTCCGCCGCTTGCCTTCGTAATTACCCGGTTATCATTCCTTCTCTAAATTTAGCCCCAAATTTGAGGTATATGGCAA
The DNA here is from genome assembly GCA_030596585.1 of bacterium. GTDB lineage: Bacteria > NPL-UPA2 > JAUVJM01 > JAUVJM01 > JAUVJM01 > JAUVJM01. The sequence goes on along the minus strand of JAUVJM010000094.1, from coordinate 4,870 downwards.
TTTAGTGGGTTTGCCTATATGAAACCCCACGACTGACGAAGAATCTATAGAGATTCTTCGCTGCACTCAGAATGACATGTAATATTTGCTTTGGATGGCCGGATTATAAGTTAGCTTTTTAGTGAAACACTACACTAGTTGCGTGGAATGACACGCGTGCGGCTCTTGCAGTTCTTGGTGTAATCCTTTTAGCTCTTGTCTCCTATCCCCATTTGCTATGTCTGATAATACCTCTTATGTAAACTACAGGATGGGGTAAAGTGAATCCTCAACTATGGATGCTAAGTTATGGAATTAGCGGCACTTGCGGATGCTTCTTGAAGCGTTACCTTAACGATTTGCCGCATGTGTGGTTGGCTGATTTAGGACTGCGATTACCAAGAAAGGGTTGGCAAGTCAAACCCCTACGCTCAAGCTTGCTTGCCCAAATAAATAAAGGTAGGTTCTCGACAAGCTCGAACACTAAACTGTTTATTCTTCGAGTAAGCGAAAGCGCATCGAGAAGATAAGTTCATTATATGGGAATTTCCTTTTTGCGTAGATTTATTAGCGCGGGACGGGCATGCCCGTCCCATACGGGATTATGTAACCCCTCAGTTACGGGTGTGGGAATGCCATTAACCCTCCCTTAATAAGAGGGGTAGGGGGGATTTGCGCAAGCATATGCAACGGGATTACGGGATTATTTATTTATTCAGATGTAGGGGGCAGGCATGCCTGACCCGTTAATTTAAGGCTCAGGATGACAAGTTCGCTATAAAACGAGCTATTGGAGGGTAAATATGAGAGGGGGTGTCCAAAATTGAACGATTGCTTCCCTGCCCTTTGGGGCCTTTGTGCAAAGCTCCTATGTACGAATATCTTCTTCGAGCTGTGCAAGGGCTTCTTCGAGCTTTTGCAAGTCTCTCACCATGCAATCTAAATCCTTTTTCTCTGCGCGCGCGGCTTGCTCTATTGATTTCGCGGGGATGTACATATTGTGTATTCGTAGGTTCCCGGCGGAGCCTTTTACGAAGTGTGCGCTTTCGACAACACAATCATAATGCTCGTTATTCAGACATTCTTTGAGTTTGGGAATTTGCTCATGAACTTGTGCGACAAGGTCGTGAAGAAGGCTGTCATACAAGTCTTCGGAAATACCGCCCAACTCCTGAAGAATACTTTGTTTTTCCGATCTATCCATCATAATTTCTCCTTAGGGGTTGTAACCCCTTACCATCCTGGTCGTGCCCATTTGAGAATCTTTTCCTTTAGCTTTGCGGGATTTACCGGTTTTGACAGATAGTCATTCATGCCTGCCGCAAGACATCTTTCCCTATCCTCCTTCATTGCGGCGGCGGTCATAGCAACGATAGGTATTTTTTTGCTGATCTCCCTGCGAATGATTTCCGTGGCTGTGATGCCGTCAATTATTGGCATCCAGACGTCCATGAGGCAAAGGTTGTACTTGTTCTTTCTCATCTTTTCAACAGCTTCTTCACCGTTGGATGCTAAATCCACTTCACAGCCCAGGTTTCCAAGCAATGCTCTGGCGAGTTTCTGGTTGATGTGGTTATCTTCGGCGACGAGTATCTTGAGACCTTTGCATGCCAATTCCTCGGACATGTGGCGGGTTACGATCTGGCCCTTCTGTCGTTTGTCTCCCAGTGTGGTCCGGATGACCTTGAGGAAATCGCTCTCGGTGACCGGTTTAGGCAAAAAAGCGTCGAATCCATGTTCCTGGCACTCTTTAGCTATTCCGGGCATTGGGTCGGATGCGGTGGCGACAAGTTTAGTGCCCTTGAAAGGTTTTGGCATGGGGCCGGTTGCAATGAATTTCACCTTTGTGGAATGCACTTTTTCCCTCGCCTCTTCCGCAAATGATGTGCTGTCCATACCGAGTTTTGCTATGTCACAGATGACGATATCCGGCACGGTGGATTGACTTGAGAGCCAGTCGAGGGCTTCCCTGCCGGAAGACGTTTGGTGGACGACTTGCATCCGGGCTGTTTCACAGTAGGACGCCATCAGACGCCGATCGCTCTCCGTTTCCTCTACGATGAGAACCCTCTTGCCTTGCAGCTGCCCAAACTGCACGGCTGATATATCTTTGTTAACGACAGGTTCGACTTCCTCGAGTTTTAGCGTTACTAAAAATTCGGCTCCCTTCCCTTCTTTTGAATTGACCCGGATACTTCCTTCCATTCTCTCGACGAGGGCTTTGGTAATGGCGAGTCCGAGTCCTGTCCCCCTGTATTTTTGGGTCGCGGATGTATAAACTTGTTTGAAAGCCGCAAATATCTCTTCCTGCTTATCTTCAGGAATTCCTATGCCCGTATCTTTGACCGAGACTTTTAGTGTGTGAAGGGTTCTCTCTTTTGACGCGGACGGCGGCTCTCCCTTTTCTACAGAAATGCGTATTTCGCCTTTTTTCGTGAATTTTACCGCGTTGCTTAAGAGGTTCAGAAATATTTGTCTTAGCCTGGTCGGATCGCCGCGGAGGTTCCTGGGCACGTCTTCAGCGAAGTCGCAATACAGTTTTACATCTCTATCTTTTAGCCTGGGGCTGATTATTCTGAGAACGCTTTCAACCAGATACCGGAAATCGAAATCTATGTTTTCGAAATGGAGTTCGCCCGCCTCGATTTTCGAAATATCCAGGATATCGTTGATGAGAGTTAGCAGTACCTGCCCGCTTTCCTGAATTGTGTTAACATAGTCTCTCTGCACGTTGTCAAGAGCAGTGTCCTTTAAAAGCTCGGAGAAACCGGTGATGGCGTTCATAGGAGTGCGGATTTCGTGAGACATGTTTGCGAGGAATTGGCTCTTGGCTTCACTTGCAAACTCTGCCTGTTTCTTAGCTTGCTTGAGTTCTTCATCTGCCTGCTTCTGTTTTATTACCAGACGGTGTTTTTCCAAAACATTGTCGATGATGTGCGCCAGCGAAGATGCTGATAGCTGGGACTTCGCTACGTAGTCGTCGGCGCCGCGTTTCATTGCTTCCACGGATACATGTTCATCTCCCATAGACGTTACCATTACCACCGGGATGCTGCTCTCAGCCCTGATTTTGGCAAGGACTTCCAACCCGTTCATTCTCGGCAGGCTGTAGTCCAGGAAGACCATGTCATAGTTCTTATCCGCGAGTTTTTTCAGCCCTTCTTCACCGTCTTTTGACTCATCCACCGAATAGTTTTCTTCTAAGGAGAGCAAATGTGCTTTCATCAGTTCCCGGTGGTCGGGATTATCCTCTATCAGGAGTATCCTTATCTGTTCAGGAGACATTTCTATTTCTCTCCAACATTTCCCGTTTCCGGCCTGATGTTAGTCAATACCCAGTAGAGTTTAATCTCCCGGATTACCCTTATGAATTCGCTGAACTTGACCGGTTTGGTAATGTATGAGTTGACTCCGGAGGCATAACTTCGGGCGACGTCTTCCTTGTCGGCAGACGTAGTCAGAATTACAACCGGTATATTCTTGAGGTCAGGGTCGGATTTGATTCGCCTGGCAACTTCTTTACCGTCTATTTTGGGCAGTTTCAAATCCAGCAGGATCAAGCCTGGCGTTGGCGCTTTCCCCGGGGTTTCGTAATCTCCACGGTGGTACAGGAAATCCAGTGCTTCCTGTCCGTCTTTTGCCAGATAGATTTCGTTAATCACCCCGCCGTCTTTTTTCAGTTCGTTGATTATCAGCTCTGCATGGTCTGGATTGTCCTCCACCAGCAGAATACTAATAGTTTCCTGTTGCATGGCATTTCTCCTCACGATTTGGGTAAAGTGAACCAGAACGTTGTCCCTTTACCTTTCTCAGATTCTATCCATATTCTCCCGCCGTGATGTTCGATGACCTTCTTGACTATACTCAATCCTATTCCTGTTCCCTCCGTATCTACATCCTTTAGCCTGACAAAAATGTTGAATATCTGTTCCTGAAATTCCTTTTCTATCCCTATTCCGTTATCTCTGACATAAATCCGGCACTCCGCATTATCGCATGAGCCGCATCCGATTTCAATCTTTGGATTTTTCTCATCACCCATGTAACTTATAGCGTTGGAAATCAGGTTCTGGAGAACCTGTCTGATACGGTTTTTGTCTCCCTTAACTTCCGGGAATGCATCTTTCACCTGAAGGTTAATTTGTTTTTCCTCCAGTTGGGAGGCGAACAGTTCTTTTAATTCTTCAGTCATCTTCTTAATGTCAATGGTTTCCTGACGACCGACAACCCGGCCGATTCGTGAAAGTTCCAGTAAATCCTGGATGAGCTTATTCATCTGGGCTACGTTTGCAGAAATCCGTTCCAGATAATGTCTGCCGTTTTCATCAAGCTTGTTTTTGTACTCGTTGAGCAAAGCGTTGGAAAACCCTTCCAGAGAAACCAGCGGCGCTTTCAAATCATGGGATGCAGTATAGACAAAAGCTCCCAGTTCCCTTGTTTTTGCCTCAATCTGTTTCTGTGCTTCTGCGAGGTCTCTTGATTTTGTCTCCAGCGCTTCCATAACGTTCAACATGGCATCCTGGCTTTCTGTCAACTCTTCGGCTCTCTTATGCTCGGCTTTTGCCAGTTCTCTTTCTCTCTCTATGAGCTTTCTTATCTGGCGCGTGTCTCTCGCAATACCAATGATACCTACGAGCTTCCCTTTCTTGTCCTTTATTACCGAACCGTTGAAGCTGACGGGGATTTTCTCGCCTGCCTTTGTGAGATAGGTCAGGTCATAGTCTTGCAGTGAGCCTTTGTCAATTAGTTCCTGGAACCTGTCGCCCTTGAGGATGGATTCTCTTTCTTCCATGATAGTGGCAATGGGTTTGCCAATAAGCTCGTTTTTTTCGTAGCCCAGCAGGCTTACCGTTGCAGGGTTAACTGTCCTGATGGTTTTGTCCGGCCCGAT
>JAUVJM010000150.1 GCA_030596585.1 bacterium | reverse complement strand
TGTAAAGGAGCGGTTCTCCTCCGGAAATTACGGTGAAATATGAGCCCCATAACTTCTTTTTCTCTTCCATAATGCGGTCGAACACCTCAAAACTAAGTGCTGGAGCGGAGGCATCCGAACTCCCGGCGTAGCATCCGGTGCAGTGTAAGTTGCAGCGTTTGCCGGGGCTGATGGTGATAAAGCCGGGAGGTTTGAACCCGTGTTCCTTCTTGAATTCCCCTGCAATATCTTTCCCGCCCTCAAGCAGGACATTCTGTATGTAACACCTGAGACCTTTTCTCACTGAATCGGATATGGTTTTGTTCCCGTAAGCTTTATCGACGGCGTGTATCATACCTCGAACCATGTAGAATTTGTCTTCTCTGGTGCGGTCCGGAGAGTTTCCCACATTCTCTCCAAGGAAAGCTCTGTAGGCTTTCCTCTCGATGACTCTCAGCACCGGGGCTCTGAGACGGTCGTTTGCAATCGCTGCATCCAGCGCCTTTACGATTGGCTCGCGCAATAGGGATTTTTTATTGATGTTCATCGTCTTTCTCCTTCTCTACTACCATGGTTAGAATCTGCCCGAACGCAGTATCGCTACGGCTAACCATAGCCCCATCACACCGGTGACGAGGAAGCCGATGATTCCCAATATCGGAAACCCAAAAAGCATTGGGCCTTTGTCAGTCTGCATTATCAGAGAGGACCCTACAACTAATGCCGCTATAATCAAACTGAAGGCAATTCGATTACTTGCCTTGTCCATTTGCAAGGTCAAATCTTCAAGCCCTTTGTGCTCAAATTCTATTCTCAGAGTTCCGCTTTTTATCTTTCCCAGTATCTCGGCAAAGTCTTTCGGGAAAGATTTTGTGAGACCGGCTGCCGCTACTAAAAGTTTTCTGATATCTCTGGCTATTAATTTAGGGCTGTACCTGTCCCGTATGAGTCTTTCTGCAAAAGGTTTCATCTGTGCCGCCATATCAAAGTCGGGGTCTAATTTTCTTCCCGCACCCTCGATTGTTATCAGCGCTTTTGCCAGAAGAAACAAATCAGGCGGCACTTTTATCCTGTTTTCAGAAACTATGTCTATTATCTCTATCAGGAACTGTCCCATCTTCAGTTCTTTGAGGGGAATCCCGTAGTAACGGTCAACTATGTCTATCACGTCAAGCTCAAATTTTTCAATATTTGCTTCCTTCCCAACTATGCCGATTGCCGTAAAAGCTTCTACTATCTCTGTGGTGTCCCGCTCGATAACCGCAGTCAGTAGATTGGCAATTTGGGCCTTCGCCTGGCGATGGATGCGTCCCACCTGACCGAAGTCAACGAAGGCAACTCTATTACCCTCCAGCACAAAGATATTCCCAGGGTGCGGGTCAGCATGGAAGAAACCATCCACAAAAACCTGCTTCAGTACAGCGTTAGCCCCGTTTATTGCTATCTGTTTCCTATCCAACCCGGCTTTCTCTATGGCTGCTAAATCACTCACCTTTATTCCGTCGATTCTCTCTGCTGTCAGTACTCTTCTTGTGGATAGGCTGCGAAATACCGCGGGGATACGGATTGTATCGTCCTCTTTAAAGTTCCTTCGGAACCTTTCGATGTTATTTGCTTCCGTACGGAAATCTATTTCCTTTAGAACTGTTTTTCTGAACTCGCGTATTACTTCTACCGGGTTGTATGGTCTGCTTTCCTGAATGTATCTCTCTGCTAAATTAGCCAGTGTGTGCAAAATATTCAGGTCCGCCATAATTACTCTTTCTATGTCAGGTCTTTGCACCTTCACAATGACTTTTTCGCCTGTCTTTAATCTGCCTGTGTGTACCTGGGATAAAGAAGCCGCTGCCAGGGGCTCGCGGGAAAAATTGTCAAACAATTCGTCAACAACGCCTCCGAGTTCATTTTTGATTTGTTCTTCCACCTTCCTGTATTCGAATTGAGGGACATCATCCTGAAGTTTCTCAAATTCCTTGCAGATGTCCAGTGGAATCAAATCAGGCCGCGTGCTCAATATCTGGCCTAATTTAATGAACGTCGGTCCTAATTCTTCCAGGACCTTGCGTGCTCTGACCGGCGGCGGGAAGTCGAATGTATCCGGCTTTTTGACAGGAGTGAATCTAAAAAGTCCTCTGCCGACAATGTTCTGGTCAATATTCAGGCGGCTTATAAGGTGGCCAAAGCCATGCTTGACCAGAACCTGCATAATGCGGCGAAACCTTTGCACATCATGAAGCTTTTGCGTAATGGTTCCTATTCTCAAAATATCCCTCGCTCCACTGCCTGCTATTTCTTCTTACTTATCCAGTTTTTCTTTTAGCCGCTGAATCTCAGATCTGAGTTCGTCAAGCTCCTTACGCAGGGGAAGGTCTAATTCCGCCGTAATGTCTTCAACTATTCTCTTGAGTTTTGCCTCTATTTCCTTCTTGCCTTTTTCTCCCTTTTCAAGCAAATCGCTGATTAGTTTTTTGCTTTCCTCCTCGCCGACTTCACCCTTCTTGACCAACTCGCCCACAACATCTTCTACTTTCTCCTTCGTTAGAAGGA
>JAUVJM010000103.1 GCA_030596585.1 bacterium | reverse complement strand
GGCACCGCGGGGAGACTCTGAATGCGGCGCTCTACAATCTGAGGAATCCCGGGCTGACGTATTTTCGCGACAAAAGGACGGATGTAGAAAAGACAATGGAGATTTGCATGAATGCCCTCGACTTTATCCTTCGTGAGATACTTAATCCTGATGCGCTATTTGCCGCTGACCGTGAAAAAGAGAGGACGTGCAGAAACTGCCCGTTTTCCTATCTGTGCAGGTAATATGGCTACCTCTTGTCTTCTTTGGTCAGGGCTTCTTCTACCCAGTCGCCGAAGGTGGCAATTGTCCATATGGCTCTGCGGATTTCTTCTGTGTCAGCGGTCTCTTCCAGCTGCCGTTCTACGACAACAAAGGTAGGTTGAGATTCAATGTCAACAACTGCAAGTGAACCGCACTCCACGGTGTAATTTGTCTTCAATGCCCACAGATAATTGTCGGGTGTAGCGGGACCGCAGGTCGTCTGATACACTATCTGGTCTTGCTCGAACCACACCTCTATCGTTTGGTGTCTTCCTTCGCCAACCTCGACCCTGAGCCTGAACCCGTTTTCTATGGTGGCGAGGCTTGCGCCCAATTCCTGTGAAACGGAAACGATTCTATCTCTGGAACTGCCTCCTTCTTCTGCCGTTTTCTTCCCCGTCTGTCCTTCGGCAGCAGCCTGTGCCGCGGGAGCATCCGCTGGCTGGCTTATTTCAACTCCCAGTTTCCGCAAAGCTGAGTCTGCGGCTTTGCTTACGGAATATACCCCGTCGTGCAGGCATTCCTGCAGAGCCGCCGCCGCGGATTTATCGCCCAATTTACCCAGTGCAACTGCCGCCGCTTCGCGCACGAACCAATCAGAATCTTTGAGAAGCGGCAGGAGCACCGGCACCGCTTCCTTTTCGCCTACGTTACCCAGAGCGGTAGCCCCCGCCCTGCGGACGTCCCACTTATCGTCCCCCAGTGCTTGTGCGAGTTCTGAGACAGCTTCCTTCGCCTGCAGTCTTCCGAGTTCTTCCGCCGCGAATCTGCGCACGCCATAGTCTTCGCTGCTCAGATTCTCCTTGAGTTCCTCTATCGTTTCCATAGTTACCTCCCCCTCATTTCTTTTATCTTCTGACGTGCCAGTTCTCCCTTGATTCCGTCCGGGTCGGCTTCCAGTATCTTACCCAGGAGTTTTCCTGCTTCCTCAATCTTGCCCTGGTTCTCGAGACAGGCGGCTGCACGTTCCTGAGCCAGCAGTGCCCAGTTTAAAGAATCGGGATACAAATATGCAACTTTGAGGTAGTCAAGAACTGCTTCTTCGAAGTCTCCGAGTTTCCTGTGACATTCAGCTATTCTGAAATGTATCTCGGCCTGTCTTTGCTCGTCCTCCGGATCCTGAATTTGCCCGAGGATTATGATGGCTTGCCGGTATCTGCCAAGTTTTTCGAGTGTTTTCCCCGTTCCATAGAGGGAATCTGCAAGGAACTCGTTTTCGGTATCTGTCTGTGCGATTTTCTCGTATGTGCTGAGTGCTTTCTCGTGTTTATTCTCAAGGCTGAATAGATTTGCCGTTCTCAGCAATGCCTCCAACGCTCTGTGACTCTGCGGGGTGATTCTTACCACCTCGCCATATTCCCTGTGTGCGAGTTCGTATTTCTCTTCACTCTCAAAACAGCGTCCCAGCCAGTAGTGAGCGTTCGCTTTCAGGTCTTTACCGGATGACTTAGCCAGAGGTGTAAGCAGAGCCCTTGCTTTATCAAATTCTTTTTTCTCGAGGAAATGCTTTGCTGATGAGAGTTTTGCCTGTTTGACCCATCTTCCCTCCGGGGAGAGGGAAATGTATTCTTGAAGCAGCCTGTTCCCTTCGTTCGGGCTGCCCAGCCGGAACTGGCACAAGCCCGTCCGGAAATGCGATTCGCGGGCTTCTTCTGTTTCCGGGAATGACTTCTCCAATTTCTGGTAGATTTCGAGAGCTTCGGCAAACGATTTTTTGCGGTATTGAATGCCGGCGAGATTGAAAAGAGCTCCTGGCAAAAGTTCACTTCCGGGGAATCGTTCAATTAGATTCTGATAACCTTTCTCTGCTTCTTCTGCCTTCCCGAGCTGCAGGAGGCATCCGGAGAGCCAGTACTGTGCATTGCCAGCAAGCTGATTTTCGACCTTGGCAAGCGGGTGAAAGAAACCGGTCGCCTCCTGAAACTTGTTTTGCCGGTAAAGGACCCTGCCTGTGCGAAAACCCGCCACGGCAGAAAATTTGCCTTTAACCCTGCTGTAGCTGAGGATTGCATCTTGCAGTAAGTCTTCGTTCAGAAAACAGTCCCCGATTCTCAAGTGTGACAGGTCTTTAAACTCGGTATCGGAGGCGGCTGCTTTTTCAAAGACAGCTCTTGCGGGCTTATGTTTGCCGAGGAGGAAGAGACTCTGCCCCGTACAGAGAACTGCTTCAGGCATGAATTTACTCTCCGGGAATTTCCTGGCGAATAGCCTGAATTCGTCAATTGTTTCCTTGTATTTGCCTGACTTGAAAAGGCTCGCTGCTGTGTAGAAATGCCCGTTTTCCTGCCATTCTTTTTCAAAATCTCCGTCCCTGAGTTTCCTGTATTCCCGGACAGCTTTGTCAAATTCGCCGCGGGAAAAACAGACATTGCCCAATTGAAACAGGACAAGGGGTTTCAGCGCAGTGCCCGGGGATTCCCGTAATAGGTTCCTGTAAGAGATCTCGGCTTCTTTGAGATTGCCGCTGTCGTGATGGTGCCAGCCGAGTCGGAATTGTGATTTCTGAGCCAGTGGACTGTCAGGATAATCGTTCATCAGGGTTTTGTAGGTTAAGGCAGCTTTTCCCCAGTCTTTGAGGTTTGCGTAACATGCTCCGAGTTTGTACAGCGTAGGGGCTCTCAGCCTGCTTGGAGGAGTTTTTCTTAGCAGTTCGTTGTATGCACCGGCCGCTTCTTCAAGTTTGGCCCAGTTCTCGTAGGCGCGCGCAGTGTAGTACCCGGCTTCGTTCACGTAGGGACTCTCGGGAAACGTCTGGGTGAGATGCCGGAAGCTCTTGATTGCCTCATCCTGCTTTCCGAGGCGCAAATATATCAAACCGGTTGCGCACTGGGCATCGTCCCCGTATTCGCTTTCGGAGAAGTCCTTTGTAATCTTCTTAAAAGCGGCTTGCGCTCCTTTCAACTCTCCCGAGGCTAAGTATGCTTCTCCCAGCCAGAATAGTGCAGAAGGAGCAAGTTTGCTCTCGGGGAATTCAGAAAGGAGGTTTTTGAGAGAAGATCTTCCTTCCTTGAACCGGCTAAGTTTGATAGAACAGATTCCTGCCGATAGGAGTGCATGCTCGGTGTAGGCAGAACGGGGATATTTTTGCTGTACCAGAAGGTATAACTCACACGCTTTCCTGATTTCTTTCTTCTTGAAGAAAGCTTCGCTTAGCCAGTAGGCAGCCGCCGGCGCAAGTTTACTTTCTGGATAGTCTCTCAGAAACCGCTCCAGAGAAAGAATTGCCCTATTGAACTCGTTTTCTGCAATGAGACATTTAGCCGCCATATACGTGCTTTTCTCCCTTCTTTCACCGGACTTGCCGGCGAGCACATATTCATCTCTGGCTTTCGAGAAGTGCCCTTGCCTGAACTCACATTGTCCCAGGTAGAAATGAACGAGGGGTATTTCCTTGCTTCTCGGGTATTTGAGAATGAATTGAGAAAACTGTTTTCCGGCTATTTCATAGAGGCGGTCGGAGTAGGCACCATTTGCGAGGGAGAGGTCTTCCTTTTCTCCGCAGGGAGATAGTTGTGCTATTACAAAAAGCAGGAAGAGAGCGGAAAGTATTCGCATAGGTCAAATTCTACCACGTGCCAGGATAGCTTAATAGTAAAATCTTATTTTATTTCGGGGACATAATAAATAATTATTGACAAAGGTTATATCGTGCTGATATAATTCTCGGTATGGCAAGATTTGCACGTGTGGTAATTCCGGAATGCCCCCATCATATTACACAACGTGGTGTGCGATCCATGGATATTTTTTACACAAACCATGATCGAAAGATATATTTGGATTTGCTTATTGCTCAGGGGCAACGATTTGGGATTAAATACATAGGTTATTGTCTTATGACAAATCATGTGCATTTACTGGCAATTCCAAAGGAAAAACAGAGCTTCGCTTTAGGTATAGGGGAAGCACACCGGTTGTATACCAGTGTGATAAACTTCCGGGAAAAGGTACGCGGGTATTTGTTTCAGGGACGTTTTTTTTCATGTCCATTGGATGATCGGCATGCAATAGCAGCCTTACGATATATGGAGCGGAATCCTGTACGTGCAGGGATTGTTGGTAATGCTTGGGAATATCCATGGTCAAGCGCAGCATATCACTGTGGGATAAAACAAAAGGACAGAATAGTTAAGGATAGTGAATTAGTTGAAAGGGGCAGGTCCTGGCAGGAGTTATTGGCAATTGCGGCAAAAGAGGAGGGCTTTATAAGAAAACGTTCTCGGACTGGTCGTCCTTGCGGCGAGAAGGATTTTATGGAGATATGTGAGAAATTAACAGGACGAAATCTTCGTCCTCTGAAACCAGGTCCAAGGAAAATGGATCCTGTTTAGAGATAATTACTATGTCCCCGTAATTCC
>JAUVJM010000095.1 GCA_030596585.1 bacterium | reverse complement strand
CCTTGGACGGCTCAACGGATTACTCGTAAGCATTCCCAACCCCGATTTGCTGACTACGCCCCTGCTGACTAAAGAGGCAGTCTTAAGCTCCCGAATCGAAGGCACCCAGGCAACACTGGGAGATGTATTTGAATACGAAGCCGGGGAAAGAACCTCCGAGGAAAGCGAGAAGGAAAAAGATATCAAAGAAATCATTAATTACCGGCGCGCAATGCATACAGCGATGGAGCAGTTGGAGAAAAAGCCGATACGCGAAGCGCTGGTAAAGAAGCTCCACTTTTGCCTGCTGGACTCCGTAAGAGGCACCAGCAAAAACAGGGGCAGTTTCAGAAAAAGAGAAGTCTATATCGGTTTACCGGGATCCTCCCTCGATGAAGCAACCTACGTCCCGCCGCCGATTGCGAAACTGCCATCTCTGCTGAGTAATTGGGAGGAGTACGTGAACTCCGGGAAAGAGAAAGACCCTTTAGCCCAGGCAGGAATAGCCCACTACCAGTTTGAAGCGATTCATCCCTTTATGGACGGTAACGGGAGAATCGGCAGACTCCTGATTCCCCTATTCCTGTACCAGAGAAAGCTTCTGTCCTATCCCCTGCTCTACATCAGCGAATACTTCGAAGAAAGAAGAAGAGAGTATTATGATCTGCTGAACGACGTGAGCGAAAAGGGAGACTGGGAAAGCTGGCTGAGATTTTTCCTCATTGCCCTGTCCACACAATCCATAAAGACACAAGCCGCAGTTTTGAAAATCCTCGCCCTGTACGAGAGCCTGAAAAGCAAAATCACAACTGTTAACTCCATCTATGCCATTTTCCTGCTGGACATAATTTTCACCACTCCTGTGGTTTCTTTCGTAAGCATCAAAAAACGTCTTAAGACCAAAAGCCATCAGACCATCTATAACCTGCTGGCGAAATTCATCAAGCTCGGAATCCTCAGGGAAATCTCCGGCAGAAGAAGAAACAGAACCTTTGTTTTCGAACAGCTGCTCCACATTTTGAAATAGCGGATGTTGAACTAACAATGGAAATTCTCTTTTTAGCCGTAATAAAGCCTCTTCTTGTCGGGACGTCCGTCGGAATCGTAATAGGACTTACCGGCATAGGCGGAGGTGTTCTTGTAATGCCTTCCCTGATTTATATTCTCGGAGTCTCCCCCGTCCCTGCAATAGGAACCGGACTGCTCTACGCATTCTTCTCGAAAATCATAGGTCTTATCGAACACCGCCGCTTAAAAAACGTAAACGTAAAGACCGCTCTCTTTTTTACAATCGGCTCTGCCCCTGCAACTATCCTGAGCTCTCACCTCGTGAATTACTTTTCCTGCCAGGGGAAATATTCAGGACTTGACAGTTTCCTGCAATATCTGATGGGCTCAGTTTTGATAGCAACAGCAATTCTTTTTTTCATACAGAACGCAGCGGCAAAAGGTGAGAAGAGAAAACGTAATCAGTGCGAGGGCAGCAAGCAGAAAATAGCCTGCATCCTCTTCGGATGCCTTGTCGGAACTCTAATTGGCTCAACGTCAATAGGCGGCGGAGTGCTGGTAATTCCCATCCTGATGATTTTCTTCGGGTTGACTCCTGCCGTTACGGTCGGAACAAGTATACTGATATCCATCGTTCCTACCATCCTCGGAAGCACAGTCTATCTCATCAGCCGGAACATAAACTTCCCCGTGCTTCTTCCAATGCTTATCGGGGCATGGCCGGGAACGGTACTCGGCAGCAGGCTCACCGGAAAAGTCCCCGAACGAATTCTGAAAAGAATTCTCATGACGGCAATCCTCGCCGGCATCGCTTCTTTCTTCTGGGGTGCAAGTAAATGAACCTTTCAGCATTCGCAAAACAATGAAACATTCTATCACAACAGGATTCAGTTTTGGTTCAACCTCAGGAATAATTACCACGCTCGGGCTTATTGTAGGGCTGCATTCCGGCACCGGTTTGAAATTCGCGGTTATAGGCGGCGTGGTAACAATAGCAATAGCCGATGCCTTTTCAGATGCTTTGGGCATTCATATATCCGAAGAAGCAGAGCGTAAACATTCCACCAGAGAGATTTGGGAAGCAACTGTCTCCACCTTCGTTTTCAAATTCCTTTTTACCTCAACGTTTATTATTCCCCTTTTGCTATTCCGGCTTTCAACTGCTATCATTGTCAGCGTAGTGTGGGGATTATCATTGCTGAGCATTATTAATTACTTAATGGCCAGAGGACAAAAAATAACGCCGTGGAAGGCAATTGCAGAACACCTGGGCATCGCATCGGTAGTTATAGCCCTGACACATTATACTGGCGACTGGATATCGACATTATTCAAATAAAACGGATGCCGAATCAAAAAAGGGAATAAATTTAGTTTGACACATAGCAAAAGTGTGGCATTCTATGTATGTAATATAAACATCTGAAAATACTTTTGTGGAGTATTTATGATGACCCAAAATGCAAGATGAAATAATTATAAAAGACGTATCAGATGAAGGGGAATAATATGAGTTTAGTAATAGCTGAAAACTTATCAAAGACGTACATAACCGGCGAAATAGCAATCGATGCCCTGAAAGGTTTAAGTTTTGAAATAGAACCGGCCTCCTTCATATCATTCGTTGGACCTTCCGGCAGTGGGAAAACTACACTTTTAAACCTCATCGGATGTCTTGATGCGCCGACATCAGGTACACTGAAGGTATCCGGCGCAGATGTCTCCCTCCTCGGTAGAAAAAGCGCTGCTGATTTTAGGGGAAAAACCATCGGGTTTATATTTCAGGACTTCAATCTTCTCCCGGTGCTTACCGTATATGAAAATGTCGAGTATCCGCTTCTCATGGTCCAGAATGCCCCTGCAGGTGAAAGGCGGAGCCGGGTCCTGTCACTGCTTGATTCTGTGGGAATGGCAGGGCAAAAAGATAAATATCCGGACCAGATTTCGGGCGGACAGAAACAGCGAGTGGCAGTAGCAAGAGCGCTGGTCACAAAGCCAAAGCTGGTCCTGGCTGATGAACCAACTGCGAACCTTGACCACAAAACCGCATATATGGTGATAGATATCATGAAGAAGATGAAGGATGAATCGGGAACGACTTTTATTTTTTCAACCCATGACCAGAAGGTTGTTGGAGAAGCCGAGACTATTTATACATTGGAAGACGGTGAGCTGGCCGGAAGAAACTCTAAAGGAGGTAACGGTCATGCTTAACCTATTCAAGATTGCCATAAGAAATCTCATGAGATACAAAAGGAGGACCCTTCTCACTGCCTCACTGATTGTTGTAGGCGTTGTATTTGTGCTTGTATTTATAGCCGTCTCAGGTTCGTTTAAGAACATGATGGTCAGCCAGATAACAGATTCCTTTCTCGGCCATATACAAATCCACAAAAAGGGTTATGTGGCATCCATAGACACCCTCCCTCTCACAATGAACATGGGACCGCAGACCCTAAAAAAAGTGGAAAAAGCGATAAATGATATCCCCGAGATAGAAGCATCTTCGATGAGGATAAAATTCGGCGGCATGTTAAGCAACTTCGTTGAAACAACCAACGTAAGGCTCAACGGTGTCTATCCCGAAGACGAGATAATGACCGTTCCGCTTTTTCCGGAAAGAATAATGCGGGGAGACAAGACCATAAGAAAAGGTGAAATACTCGTTCCCGAACTGCTTGCAAAGGGGATGAAAATAAAAGTCGGCGACATGATTGTTATTGTGGCAACCAACAAGGACGGTTCTGTGAACGGGAAACAATTCAAAGTCGGCGGCATACTTGAGAGCGCGACCGGGCCCGGCGGCAGGGACGGATATATTCACATAAATGATGCCCTGGAGGTCCTCAGGATGGACAGAGTTGAAATAAGCGAAATCGCACTGAGATTGAACAACTTCGCCAATCTCGAGAATGTCCACAACAAACTTAACGATATCCTTTCAAAGGAACTGAACAAAGAAGGTAAGCCCGCATTCGAAGTGCACACATGGGAAAAACTGTCGCCTTTCTACAACATTGCCAGGATGATAGATATCATGACATTGTCAATCAAACTTATGCTCATAGCCATCGTTCTGATCAGCATTATGAACGTTATGATCATGGCAGTATATGAGAGGATAAGGGAAATCGGCACCATCGCCGCAATAGGCACACTACCGGGGAAAATCCTTTCCATGTTTGTGCTTGAGGGATTTTCTTTAGGGGTCCTGGGCGCACTGATTGGCAATCTAATCGGGGTTTCCGTCGTCTATATTCTCAATATCGCCGAGATCACCTTTAATTTCGGGAGACAAACAGGGCTCGTACTTTCGCCGACGGTGAGTCCCGCAGATATTGCAGTCATTTCAATAATGGTGATAATAGTGTCCGTACTGGCAAGCCTTCAGCCTGCTTTTAAAGCTTCGCGTATGGAGCCAATCAAGGCATTAAGGCATGTATAGCCTGCATTATTCACACTATGCGTGTCATTCTGAGGAGCGTTAGCGCCTGTCCTCGAGCGAAGCAAAGGAACGAAGAATCTCTATAGATTCTTCCCACAGTTTACCCCGAAATCATTCGGGGCTCAGAATGACAGAATGCAGGTTATTCACTCGGAGCATGAATAATCCGGGATAGGAGGGTAATATGCTCAAGATTTTGTTTTTATTCACGGCACTGACACTGGCGGTCACTGCTTATGCAATAGACGGCAATAAGATTCTGGAGCAGGTTGACCGAAATCTCAATCCTGAATCTTACGAATCATATAAAAAGCTGATAAACATCGAGCCTGACGGCAGCAAAAAGGAATTTGTGCTCTTCATCGTCAAAAAGGGAAAGGACAAGGTGGCGGCAATGTTTATTTCACCTGCAAGCGAAAAGGGAAGAAGCACATTAAGGCTTGAAGACAACATGTGGCTTTATATTCCCAATGTGGGAAAACCGCTCCGGATAACAAGTCTTCAGTCGGTAGTTGGAGGAGTGTTCAATAATGCGGACATATTGCGCCT
>JAUVJM010000028.1 GCA_030596585.1 bacterium | reverse complement strand
TGACAACAGCGCATTTCCATGTCATCCACATTGCAAGAGCTTTCATTTGATCAAGTGTTACATCGGGATGATATCTTATTCCGCCCTTACCGGGACCTCTGCTTATGTTATGCTGCACTCTGTGTCCCGTGAAAATCCTGACCATGCTATCGTCCATTCGAACGGGTACGGACACAGTCAGGCATCTCTTGGGATGTCTTAGCAAAGCGTGCACATTCGGGTCGAGCTTAATTCTCTTTGCAACACTGTCGAGCTGCTCGATCGCCATTTCCCATGGGTTGAATTTAGAAGATTGCACTTTTCCCTACCTCCTCTGTGCTTATTCTGATTGCGTCTTCAACCGGCACGACAAAAATCTTGCCTGCCCCTATTGTGCCGGTACGGGCGAGTTTTTTTATGACCGCAATGACATCCTCAACGATTTCTTCGTCCACGACAATCTCAAGTTTCGTTTTAGGGAGGAATTTCACTTTCTTTTTTGGTTTTTCCCCGCTGGTGTATCCCCTCTGGCGGCCTACCCCGCGCACATCTGTAACACTCAGTCCTTCCACTCCTGCGTCAAAAAGGGCATCCTTTATGGAATCCAGTTTGGAAGGCTGGATAAAACATTCAATTTTCTTTAACATATCCTCTCCCCCTTTAAAGAGCCGGTACTGTCAAAAACCTCTTTTTTTTATGCCTGTCATTCCCGCCCCGTATCAAGTACGGGGTAAATTGCAACGGGAATCCAGAAAACGCCACAGTCGTGCTGGAATCTTGGATTCCGCATCAAGTGCGGAATGACATTTTACGATTACATGGCGGCGGGAGAGGGATTCGAACCCCCGTGGCAGTTACCCGCCAAACGGTTTTCAAGACCGCCTCCTTCAACCACTCGGACATCCCGCCCACAAGATACAATTACGAATTACGAAAAGATTGAAATTCCGATGCTTTAAAATACAGTGAACAGTTGTTAGCGCTCAGTGTTAGTGACCATTAAGCCGCCAGAAGTAATTGCAGCAGAGCTTGCTCTGCCAGGAGGCAAAGTAAACTTTGCAACTACATGAGCAATTGCCGTTTCTGGTAGCTTACCGACATTAGCTTTAAAATACCACAGGAACTCGCCCAGGTCAAAAATTAAAATGGTGTTGACTTTCACGCGAGAGGATTGTATCTTCTAAATCTATGGAAAGGGTACTCTACATTCTCTATAATCTCTTATTTCATTTGCTTGGTCTGGCTGCCATCCCGGTTTTCCTTATGAAGATAGCAAAGTACAAGCACAGCTTCAAGCAGAAGCTTGGTTTCCTTCCGCGGGGAACTCTTGAGGGCTGCAAGGGGAGTCCGCGTATCTGGGTAAATGCTGTCTCCGTTGGCGAAGTTGTGGCGGTGAGTCCCATTGTGAAGGCGATAAAAAAACTGTATCCGAAATCGTGCATCATTGTTTCCACCGGGACTGAGACGGGACAGAATATGGCACGCCAGTTGATAAAAGATGCTTCCGCCTACATATATTTCCCGGTAGATATACCCCCGGTCGTAAGCAAGATGCTTCGTGCTGTTGCTCCGGATGTGTTTCTTACATCCGAGACTGAGATATGGCCTAACTTCCTGCGCTGTGCAAAGAGAATGGGAGTGAAAACAATGCTCGTGAACGGCCGCATTTCTGTGAGGTCGGTAGCCGGATACTACCGGGCCCGGCTTTTTTTCAGGAGAGTGCTCACGTTTTTTGATTCTCTCGGCATGGCTTCTGAAGCTGATGCGGAACGAATTAGAAAGATCGGCGCTCTCGGGGACAGAGTGGCCGTGACGGGTAATTCCAAATTCGATGCGCTGGTCGGGCAGGTCAAGCCTCGCTTCGAGCGGGAAATGAGAAGGGCTTTGAGCGTTCGTCCGGGAGAAGATGTTTTTGTAGCCGCCAGCACGCACCCGGGAGAGGAAAAGGTTATTGTTGATTCCTACAAGAGGCTTCTCCGGGAGTTTCCGGGGCTTATCCTCGTTATTGTCCCGCGGCATGTGGAGAGGGTGCCTGAGATAGAAAAGCTATTGAAGCACAGTGGATTCGATTCATATTACCTTCGAACCGGGGAGCGTTCCGGGAAGAAGCGTCGTCAAGAGCCGGTAATAGTCATAGGGACTACGGGAGAGCTTTTCAAAGTGTATAGTATTGGAACTGTGGTTTTCTGCGGAGGAAGTCTTATTCCCAGGGGAGGACAAAATATACTTGAGCCTGCGGCGTGGGGGAAAGTCATACTGTACGGGCCCTCGATGGAAGATTTCCTTGAAGCAAAGCGTTTGTTGGAGGAGGTTGGTGCGGGGTTTCTTGTAAGGGATACCAGCGGGATTGTGAGTGTTTGCCGCAGGCTTCTAATCGACTCTGACGAGAGAAGCCGCCGCGGGGAAGCGGGGAAGAAGGCAATTCTTGCAAGAGCAGGTGCCGCTGAGAAGACCGCGCAGTTAGTGAGTAAACTGATTGCAAAGGGTTAGAATCCCCCCTTCTTCCCTTACTAGTTGTTCTGTGACATTAGTTCTTGACACATTTAGTTTGTCATTCCCGCCCTGTATCAAGTACGGGGTAAACTGCGGCGGGAATCCAGACTGTGACTATGGATTCTGGATTGCGTCCTCCGACTTGTTCGGGGGATCAAGCCGGGCAATGACAGGAATTTGTGCTAGGGGAGGAAATAGGAGGGAAAGCATGCAGACGCTGAGTAACAGGATAGTTGAATGGATAAAGAACATTGTCAGTGATTCTGGCGCAGACGGTATAGTTCTGGGACTGAGCGGCGGGATTGATTCGGCTGTGGTGGGCGCACTTTGCAAGAGGGCAGTCGGAGAAAAACTCCTGGCTCTTATCCTGCCCTGTCACAGCGAGCAGGGTGATATGGTAGATTCTGAAAAAGTATCCGAGACGTTTGGAATAAAAACTGAGAAGGTTGACCTTACGTCTGTCTATGACCAACTTACCTCTATTTTACCCCCATCAAGCGAGCTTGCTAATGCTAACCTCAAGCCCAGGCTGCGTATGATTGTTCTCTATCACTACGCCAACGGACTTAACTACCTTGTTGCCGGGACTGGAAACAAGACGGAGCTGGAAATAGGCTATTTCACCAAGTATGGTGACGGAGGAGTGGACATGCTGCCTCTGGCAGGTTTGCTTAAGAAAGATGTGCGTTCGCTTGCCGCTGAACTTGGGGTGCCTGAAGAAATAATAAGCAAACCTCCTACTGCAGGTCTGTGGAAAGGTCAAACAGACGAAGGGGAGATAGGCATGAGTTACGAGGAACTGGATACCGTGATATCTTCTATCCGGAGCGGGGAGATAGGAAAACTGGAGCAGGCAAGCGTGGCAAAAGTGAGGAAGCTCATAGAATCTTCACATCATAAGCGGCAGTCTATTCCGGCATTCATTCCGTGATTTCGGCATCGGGCTGTGGTATAATCAATGTTCACCGAATATTTACAAACTGTCTTTGTGAGGACAATAAGTTATGGCTAAGAGAAAATTGAGATTAGGTCTTTTCGGCGCCGGTACTGTCGGTAGAAGTGTTATTGAGATACTCAGGAAGAGAGAAACTGAGTTCAAGAGGGACGGATATGAATTCGTTTTGAAGCGGGTGTGCGAAAGGGATGCCGGAAGAAGACGGCGTCTTCTTCTCAAGAAGGATTTATTTACCGCTTCGGTATCTAAGATACTTAATGACCCTGAGATTGACGTTGTGATAGAACTCATCGGCGGAGAACATCCGGCCAGGGACATAATCGAAGGTGCGTTAAGCAATGGGAAAAGTGTCATTACGGCGAATAAGAAAATGGTTGCGGAAGAAGGCATGGCTCTCGCGAGAAAGGCGAAAAGGAATGACTGCTATTTTGGTTTCCGTGCCGCGATAACCGGTTGTCACGTGGTTATGGATCAGCTTGTTCACGGGGGACCGATAGACAGCGTGGTCGGAGTTTTCAACGGTACCTGCAATTACATACTGACCCGGATGAAGGAACTGGCAAGGGAACAGGATGAAGTCGTGAAAGAAGCTCAGAAGCTTGGATATGCGGAGAGAAATCCGTCTGATGACATAGATGGTTTTGACACCGAGTACAAGGTTAGAATACTGAGTATGCTCGTTTTCGGATTCAGAGTGCCGCGGGAGAGGATGCTCGTTGAGGGCATAAGAAACATTGCGCTTGAGGACATCGGATTTGCGGACCAGCTCGGCTATGAGATAAGGCTTCTGGGAATACTTAACAGAAAAAAGAGAGTGATGGATGTAAGAGTCCACCCCGCTCTTGTTCCTCAAGGGACTAAATTCGCCATGCTGCGAGGCGTTCAGAATTGCATTGAGATTGATGATGTTCTCAGGGGACGGGGAGGGGCGGTATATGAAGGAGCAGGAGGAACTCCTGCCGCGAGCGCTGTCATCCAGGACCTGATTGATACTGCTGATAATGCTCCGGTTAACTGGCCTTCCCGGCAGAGGTTTGAGGAAAAGCTTTCTTTAATCCCGAAACGGATGATAAAGTCCAGATACTACCTCGTTTTTAAAGCTGTCAACCGGCCAGGCGTTCTCGCGGGTATTTCTTCGGCTCTGGCGGAATACGATATTAATATAGAAAAAGTAGAGCAGAAAGAAAGGGAACGAAGAGGTCTTGTTCCCATAGTCATTGTCACCGATGAGGCAATTGAGCAAAACATCCGGAAGGCTCTCAAAAGGATTTCCCAGGTTGGCGTTATCAAAGGAAAACTCAAGCTCATCCGTATCTGCGATACCTTGATTACCTAGTTCTTATGTCCACTTGTTGCCCAGGAATCTGGCGGGTCCGGAAAAACCGGTTCCAAAAGCCTCTTTTATTTCTTCGCAAATATCGGGATAGAAGGGGATTTCTTGAAGGGCACGCAGGGGGAAAAACCTGATATCCTCGAGGATTTCGTCCGTCCCCTTTTTGATTTCGCCCGACATAACCTCGCCCGTAAAGAAGAAATCAATTACATGGCGGTGTTTGTCAGGCGGGAGCCCTTCGCTTATGAAGATGAGCTTCCTCACTTTTATGTCCAGGTTTGTTTCCTCTTTGATTTCACGGGCTGCCGTTTCAGAAAGAGACTCTCCTTCTTCAACTCCCCCCCCGGGCAGAACCCAGTAGGATTTGCCGCCCTTTTTGTGTTTTGCGAGAAGGATCCGGTTATCTTCCATCAGTATCACGGCAGCGCGTATCCTGATCACAGGGCGCTGATGAATATGGCTACGAGGAATCCCAGGACAAACCATATGGTCTTAGACTCAACTTCTTCGGATCTTACGACAACTTCCTCCCCGACAGGTTCGAGAGTCTCTCCCTCACCGCCGGCGTGAGCGTTTTCGGTACCCATTACGGTTATCAGAAGACCAAGCACTGTGACCATCAGCAGTACGGATGTTACGGACATCGGCGACAATTTTGCCATTTTTTCCCCTCCCTTTGAAATACAATTATGAATTACGAAAAGATTGAAATTCCGATACTGTGAAATAAGATTTCAACCTCTTTTAGTACGTCATTCCCGCCCCATATCAAGTACGGGGTAAACTGCAACGGGAATCCAGAAAACGCCACAGTCGTGCTGGAATCCTGGATTCCGCATCAAGTGCGGAATGACATTTCTACAGAGATGTAGTTGCCCCGAAAGCTTTCGGGGCTTTCTTGTCATCAAGGGACTTCTGCACGGTTTTCACTATTGTTTTCTCTACATCTGCCATTATGCCTTCCATAGTGCAGCCTGCCGCTCGCTGATGTCCTCCTCCTCCAAACACCTGTGCGATTTGATTAACGTCCACCAGATTTGAGCGAAAACTCACCTTCACATTTTTTTCATCTAACTCCCGAAGGAGGAGAGATACCCTCACATCCTTCATTGGATAGATGTAGTCTATGAAATCGTGAGCGTTTCTCTCCTGTCCGCCAGCCTCGCGGTACATTTCACCGGTTACTTTTATCCACGCTATTTCCCCGTCCCCGCTCAATTGTATGGAGGACAAAGCCAGTCCGAGCAGTTTTCTACTGGCAATGCCAAAGTTTCCGTAAACCTCCCTGGCAATGGAACTTGGGTCTATTCCTTTGCTCAGGAGATGGGCGGCAATCTCGTGTGTTCGGGGTTTGGTTACCGCGTGGTGGAATGAACCGGTATCCGTCAGGATTGAAGTGTAGAGGCATGCAGCTTCTTCCTGCCTGACTCCGCCGACGAGTTCTTCGAAGAGAGGGAAAATCATCTCCCCGGTGCTTGCGGCGTCAGCATCGACGTAGTTGAGCGTTCCGAAGTAATCGTTGCTGACGTGGTGATCGATGTTGATGATAGTATCAAACTCCCTGAGTTCCTGGGAAGGGCCGCCAACTCTGTCTATGTTGGCGCAGTCAACGAGTATGAGGACCTGCGGCCGTTTCTGTAATTCGAATCCGCATGAGATTTTGTCAGCACCCGGCAGGAAGGCGAGGTTCCGGGGCACGGGGCCGGAGTTTCTTACTATTACTTCCTTACCGAGTCTTTCCAGGAGAAAGCTCATAGCCAATTCCGACCCGATTGCGTCTCCGCAGGGGCTGTTGTGAGAGGTGATGAGAAAAGACGGTTTCTCCCGTAAAGTTTCAATTATTCTGGATCGGTCGTTCGTTTTTTCTTTCATGCTCTATCTTCTCCAGAAGTTTTGTTATCTTTGCTCCCTGTTCAATAGAGCTGTCCCAGAAAAACTTTATCTCCGGAAAATGGCGAAGTCTTATTCGTTTGCTGAGTTCGCTTCTGATGAACCCGCTGGCTTTTCTCAATCCCTTCAGGCTTCGAGAAGTTTTCTCGTTCTCGCCGTACACGCTTACGAACACACGCGCGTAGCTGAGGTCATCGGTTAGCCTCACTTCCGTTATGGTCACCAAACCGATGTTTGGGTTCCTGAGGTCTCTCTGGATGAGGGTGCTTATTTCCTCCTTCATCAGCTCGGCTACCCGTTTTGCCCGTCTTGAACTCATCTCTCGTCGCCCGTTGTTCGTATCTCGCAAAGCTTTCGTAACAACTCAGGTATCCAGAAGTCAGAGGGTATATTCTGATCACGGGACGGGCATGCCCGTCCCCTACTTGTGCCGCTTTGCGACCAATCCGGTCTTTTATCTTTTTTATTCTGACTCTTGAGTAGTTACTATTTTTCTTCCATCTTGAATACTTCTATGATGTCCCCTTCCTGGAGATCATCAAAGCCTGCCAGCGAAATTCCGCACTCAAAACCTGTCTCTACTTCATTCACGTTCTCTTTAAAGCGTCTGATTGAAGAGATTTTACCTCTGTGGATTTCCTTGTTTTCTCTGATGAGCTTTGCTTGATAATTCCTGAAAATTTTACCTTCTATGACGTAGGAACCGGCGATTATTCCCTTGGAAGTGTCAAAGACCTGACGCACTTCTGCTTTGCCCACTCCAGTTTCGACTATTTCCGGTTCAAGTAATCCCTCGAGAGCTTTCGAGATGTCAGTGATGATGTCGTAGATTACGTGATATGTCCGGATGTCCACATTCTCTTCCTTGCCCAGCCGTTTTGCTTTTTCGCCCTGTCCTACGTGGAACCCTATGACAATGGCATCGGAAGCTGATGCGAGCATCACGTCGGATTCGTTTATTTCTCCAACTCCGGCGTGTATTACGCTGACTTTTACCTCATCCCCGAGGCCTTCCAGGGATTGAACTAATGCTTCAACGGAGCCTTGCACATCTCCTTTAACGATAATCTTGAGTTCCTTGAGTTCTCCTGTATCTATCTGCTCGAACAGTTCGTTCAATGTGATATGATGAGCGCGGCGCAGGTCTTCTTCCCGTTTCTGAAGCGCTCTTTCCATGGCGATTTCCCGCGCTTTTTTCTCTGCCTTGAAAGCCTGGAAATCGTCGCCTGCGTTGGGGACACCGGTGAATCCGAGCACTTCCACCGGTGTGGAGGGAGTAGCCTGTTCTACTCTTTTGCCGTGGTCATCAATCATTGCTCGAACCTTTCCCTCAAAGGTTCCTGCGACGAAGAAATCTCCGATTTTGAGTTTCCCTTTGTGGACCAGAACCGTGGCTACCGGACCTTTCTGTCTATCGAGTTTTGCCTCGATGATGGTGCCTGCTGCGCGTCCTTCCGGGTTGGCTTTCAGCTCGAGCATTTCTGCTTCCAGAAGAAGCATTTCGAGTAATTCGTCCAGCCCCTGCTTTTTGGTTGCTGAAACGTTCAGGCATATTGTTCCCCCCCCGAATTCTTCAACGACCACATCGTGTTCCTGCAGCTGCCGCTTTATGTGGTTGGGGTCGGCACCCGCTTTGTCAATCTTATTCACTACCACCACGATGGGAACGCCTGCTGCCTTGGCATGGTCAATTGCTTCCAGTGTCTGCGGCATAACGCCGTCGTCTGCGGCTACGACAAGCACCACGATGTCTGTAACCTGGGCTCCGCGTGCTCTCATTGAGGTGAAAGCTTCATGCCCGGGGGTATCCAGGAATACCACTTCTCCATTCTTGACCCGGACACTGCAGGCGCCGATGTGCTGGGTAATTCCTCCTTTTTCCCCCTTGGTCACGGCTGTATTCCTGATGGCATCAAGCAGGGAAGTCTTCCCGTGATTCACATGGCCCATGACTGTTACTATTGGCGGACGTGCAGGGAATTTACCAACTTCTTCTTTCTTTTCTGCTTTCTTGGGTGGAGGCTTTCGTTCCTGACGTGTAGGCGCTACTATCTCAAAGCCAAATTTCTTCGAAGCAGCCTCCAGAGCACTTCTTTGCAGCTTTTCATTCAGGGATGCAAAGATATTCTGCTGCATCAATTTCTTGATTAGTTCATTTGGTTTGACACCGATTTTTTCGGATAGTTGTCCTATCGTCAGACCTTCTGTAACGCGGATTTTCTCCTGTTCTTTCTTTTCTTCTTTGTCTGCCTTGAGACTGTCGCGGGCAAGTTTTGCAGTATCTTCATCAATACTGCTCATGTGGCTGCGGACTTCGACACCGAGTTTCTCCAGTTCCAGGATAAGCTCTTTGCTTCCAAGCCCCAGTTCTTTTGCCAGTTCGTATACTCTAAGTTTGGCCGTCATTATTCTGCTTCCTTTGCAACTTTCAAAAGTTTTTCTGCTGTTTTCTTTCCTACGCCGGGTACTCCCATCAGGCTTTCGACATCTGCGCTTGCCAGTCCCGGCACGCTGTTAAAACCTGCCTGAACCAGGTCCCACGCCAGTTTCATTCCGACACCGGGCAGATTCTGTAATTCCTTAGCTGACTCTCCTGCTCTAAGCTGTGCCCCCGTTCGCACGTTTATTTTCCAGCCGGTCAGTCTTGCCGCAAGCCGGACATTCTGTCCCTTTTTGCCGATAGCCAGCGAAAGCTGGTCATCTCCGACAGTTACATCAGCAGTATTGTCTTTTTCGTTTATTTTAACCGCCAGCACCTTTGCCGGACTCAAAGCATTGGTTATAAACGCAGGAGCGTCTTTATCCCACGGAACAATGTCAACTTTTTCCTCGCGCAGTTCCCTGACAATGTTTTTTATCCTCGAGCCTCTCATGCCGACACATGCGCCTACGGGGTCGACATTCTCCACGAGGGAGTCAACAGCTACCTTTGTCCGCTCTCCCGGTTCCCGGGCTACTGCCTTGATTTCTATAGTTCCTTCGTAGACTTCAGGTACCTCCAGTTCAAAGAGTTTTCGTACGAGCCCCGGATGGGTTCTGGAGACGACTATTTGTGCAGGGGTGTCTCCTTTGTTTACCTCGAGTATGTATCCACGCAGTCGGAACCCGATCTGGAATTCTTCCCCCGGCACCCGCTCTCTTGAGGGCAGGACTGCTTCCGTTTTGCCCAGGTCAAGAATCACGTTTCCCTGCTCGAAGCGGCGGACCGTTCCGTTCACGGTGTCTCCTTGCTTACCCTCAAACTCCTTGTAAATCACTTCCCTTTCCGCCTCGCGAATTTTTTGGATAACTACCTGTCTTGCTGTTTGTGCCGCAATTCTGCCAAAACTTTTCGGCGGAATTTCCACGTGGCATTCGTCCCCGACATTGAGGTCGCTGTTGATTTCCCTTGCTTCATCCATGCCTATTTCTTTTGATGGGTCGGAGACTTCCTCCGTCACCAGTTTGACGGCGAAAGCGCGAATCTCTCCCGTCTCGCGGTTGACTGAGAAGGTCAGTCCTGAATAGTGGCCGAGCTGTTTCCTGGAAGCAGACGCAAGTGCCGCTTCCACTGCCAGTATCAGGACCTCCTTATCAATACCTTTTTCCCTTTCGAGATTGTCGATTACTGTTAGCAGTTCTGAGTTCATGATACGCCTCACTGTGCCTGGAAATCTAGTGCAGCTGCAAAGTTTACTTTGCCTTAGCAGAGCAAGCCCTTCCACAAAACACTGGCGGGCAAGTCTGCAACTACAATTCAACTTGCCATTTATAGTAGCCTAATGGGTATATATTCAGTGAACCGTGTGTCATAGATGCTTAATTCTCGACAAGCTCGAACACTAAACTGTTTATTCTTCGAGTAAGCGAAAGCGCATCGAGAAGATGATTTCTCGACAAACTCAAACAGTAAAGGTTTACTCAGCTCACCGAATATTTACCAAAAAAGAGTGGGCATTTACCCACTCCCTCACCCTTGATGAATTGTAGCACCCATGCGCGTCAATGGCAACAAAAAAATTGAAATTCTCGTAATGCCTCAGTTACAGGCGGGGACACATTGCATTTGCTATTGCGATCCCCCACCCGAGACTGAGGCATTACGGGGTTATCTGCAGCCTCGTTCCCGGAGAGCTTCTTTGAACTTATGCATCGGGAAGTTTTTGCCGGGGCATTCCGTAGATGCGCCTGGCATTTCCCCATGACCCCTGACGTTTTCTACGGGAATATCATATTCGTAGCACAGGTGGGTTACCAGGCGAACGAGTGAATCAATTTGCCTCCGCGAAGGTCTTGTGTTGTTGAAGTTGCCTACAACGCATATTCCAATTCCGACCTTGTTGCCGTTACCGGCTTTGCAATGTGCCCCATTCAGTTGTTTCCACCAGCGTTGGCTGATTTCAATCTGTCCGTCTTTTTTCCCGCACGTTCCGTTACATATGACAAAGTGGTATCCCAGACCATGGCGGAAATGCCGTTCATTGCGGTGGTTCCTGTCAAACACGCTTTTGCTTCCTTTCTCGGTTGCGCTGTGGTGAACTACGATATACTTCCAGCGTTTGGAAGTCCCATAGCGCAGGATATATCTCATCTGTGAGTCCTGGGATTCAATCCTGATGACCTTTTCGGCTTTGGGTATAAATAGGTACTGTCCTGCCCTGATTCTCATTGAGGACGGAAGACGATTTGCTTTTCTGATTGCCTTCATATCTACACGGTAGGCGCGGCTGATCTGCCATACGGTTTCCCCTTTCCGAACACGGTGGTAAACTCCGTCCACGGTTGCCAGGCTGTGGGAACCTATCAAGAGGAACCATATGTTAGCGATTACGAAGATGGTTGCTGCTATAACGTGGACTCTGCGTGAAGATTTCAATTTGCACCTCACTACGTTTGGGCAAGCTTCGTTCGGGCGGGCAGGTCGGCTTCTGCGGCCCCTGCGCGCGGGAGTTGGCTTGCCAACCCTAAAATTCAAAATCTTCCATCCCGCCGCTGAAGTCTTCAATGGGGATGGTGAAGAGAAATCCTGTTTCAGGACTGGTGAAATCGATATCCATCTCTTTAAGAACCTTTAACAGTTCCCTGAGTGTCTCTTTTTTCTCGACGGGAGCAATTATCACACGATTGTAGGCTCTGCCTTCTCTTCTCATCTGCCTGAGTCCGGCGAAAATCGGTATCTCACGTACGAGAATTTCACTCATCCGGGTTGATTCTATGACTGTTGCTCCCATGACTCCCAGTTCGACAAGACCTGAGAGGATATCGTCCAGGAAATTCTCCTTGTTGAGCACAATCACAAGAAGCTTCATGTTATTCTCCTCTGTGTCTTACTCTTTAACGAGACCTAACTTCTCCCGCTTTTGTAATGGCGAACTTCGTGCAGAACGGACCGATTGACTCAAACACTATTGTTGTAGCTACGGTGGTAGTGAAGATCAAATCACCACAATGGGGAAGTTCCGTCTTTGCCACGATGGCTAACCCCAGAGCTACCCCCGCTTGCGGAATAAGGCCCAGGCCGAGGTATTTCTTTATTCTTTCTTCCGCATGCACAATTTGTCCCCCGAGATAGGCTCCTCCATACTTGCCGAGTGTTCTCGCAGCCACGTAGACTGTTCCTATCACGCCTAACTTTCTCAGGAACGGTATCTGGAGGGATGCTCCGCACAGCACGAAGAAAAGAAGGTAAAAGGGCCAGTCTATTCTTTTCAAGACATCAAAGAAAATGTGTCTCTTGGTCAGGTTTACCACTGCCACGCCCATAGCCATGTTCGCCAGAAGAGGGGAAATCCCCAGCTTTAGACTCGTTCCCGTGTTAATCAGGATGAAACCTATTGAGAATATGAACGAGTCCATCTGAATTTTGGAGTAACGCGAGAGCATAGATAGTAAACTGCCCAGTATTGTCCCTAAGACCAGCGCCCCTGTTATTTCCTTTCCTGTTCCAATCATTGCGCTGGCAAAAACGTTTTCTGCTGCTGGAACGCTTATGAGTTTTGCAACGACCATGGCACCCGCAAAAGCAATTATTCCCCATGCGTCGTCAATCGCTACTATCCCCAGCAGCATTCTGGTAAAGGGTCCTTTGGCGTGGTATTCTCTGACAATCATAATTGTAGCCATCGGCGCGGTCGCGGCGGCTATTCCCCCTAAAACTATTGCTTCAGAAACCGGGCGTTTTATAAGTAGAAGCCCCAGGGTAACCAGCGCTATGGCTCCGAGCGCTGCGAAACAGGAGATACTGATGACTGTTTTCCCAACGTGCTTCAACTCTCTCCAGAGGAAGTTCTGTCCCAGGGAGAAAGCCACCAGTCCCAACACAAAATAGCCAATAGAGTCTGTCGCATTGACCAGATTCTTGGAAATCAGGTTTAATCCGTAGGGACCGATAAGGATACCAAGCAGGAGATAAGAAGTTACTGCCGGGAATTTTATCCGTCCCAGCAGCTTGGATGCTCCCAAAGCAAGTATGAAGATTAGTCCACAAGCTGAGAATATATTCA
>JAUVJM010000148.1 GCA_030596585.1 bacterium | reverse complement strand
TCTTGAAGAGAAGAGGCGGGTTGGCAAATGAACGGGAGACGTGTAGTAGTTACAGGAATGGGGGTTGTGGCTCCCAATGGAATAGGTGTGGATGCTTTCTGGGATGCACTCATAAATGGAATATCCGGTATCCGGGAGATAACGCAATTCGACGCTTCTTCTTTTCCTTCCAGGATTGCCGGCGAGATAAAAGACTTTGATGCTTCTGATTATATGGATGCCAAAATCGCGAGAAGGACAGCGAAATTTGCTCACTTCGCGGTTGCTTCTGCGATGATGGCTGTCGCAGATGCAAAGATGGAAGAGGAGGTAATGAGCGGCGGGCGGGCAGGGGTTTACATGGGTTCGGTTACAGGAGGCATGGATGTTTCCGAGAAGGAGCAAGTACGTCTCAGGGAAAAAGGAATTCATGGAGTGAGTCCTTTTACTTCTGCTGCCTATTGCCATAATTCTGCTGCCACGGAGGTTTCCATTCAGCTTAACTGCAAAGGGGACACTACGACTATTTCTTCAGGATGCACCTGCGGATTGGATGCGATCGGCGCGGCTTGGCATGACGTGCAAGCGGGCAAGATAGACGTTGCGATTGCCGGGGGCTCGGACGGTTCGGTGACCCCGTTGACGCTGGGGTGTCTGTGTGCAACGGGAATTGTGTCTACGCGTAACGGGGAGCCTGAAAAAGCGAGCAGACCGTTTGACGCGAGGCGTGACGGGGGAGTGGTGAGCGAAGGGGCTGGAATTGTAGTTCTGGAAGAAATGGAACATGCTCTGGGCAGAAATGCATTTATATACGGGGAGATAACCGGCTACAGTAAAAGCACAGAAGCATCCAATATGTATGAGACCGATGTCAAGGGCATTGGATTTGTCAGAGAGATGAGAAAGGTTCTCGCGCAGGCATCTCTTAAACCTGGAAATGTTGATTATATCTGCGCTCACGGTCCTTCGGATGTTTTAAGGGACAGAGCAGAGACATACGCCATTAAGGAAGTTTTTGACGGCTATACCTACAAAGTTCCTGTCAGCTCGATCAAGTCAATGGTAGGGGACCCTCTTGCTTCTGCCGGTCCGATGCAGTTGATTGCTTCTTTGATGGTTATAAAAGAAGGAATAATTCCTCCGACTATCAACTATGAATTCCCCGACCCCGAGTGCGATTTAGACTACGTGCCCAACGAGGCAAGAAGAAACAATGTCAGAACTGTGCTTATCAACTCCTACGGGTTTGGGGGGAGTAACAGCAGTTTAATAGTTTCGAATCCTAACGGAGTTTTAAGGTGAGCTTGAAGATTCTTGGCCTGATAGTTGCTACGCTGGCAAATCTGGTCATCGGAACATATGTGTTGTCCAAAGGACCCAGGAAGACCGTCAGCCGGTCACTTTCGCTATTTGTATATGCTCTCTCTGTATGGAGTATGTCTAATCTATTGGTGACTGTTTCTCGAGATATAATGTGGGTTAAAATTTTTGGTCATTTCTGTTTTGCAACCGGTGTTTGTATTCCCGTAACTTTGCTATATTTTTCTTTGACCTTTCTTGATCTCCCGCGGGAACGTAAAAGGTTGCGTTGTGGTATTCCTACTCTGAATTATGTAGTCGTTATTTTAGGGGGACTTTTGTTTTTTATGTCGTTCACAAAACTCATTCAGAGAGATGTCTATCTGCAAGACGGGATTTTCCGTCCCAGGTTTGGTTTGCTTCATCCCCTCTTCGTAGTGTATGAGGTGGGTGCTATAACCTTAAGTCTGTTTTACCTATTCAAAAAATGGAAAACCACCAAGATAGGAGTTGAGGCAATTCAGTTAAAGATCATTTTTGTCGGGCTGTTGCTTGGTGCTTTCCTTGCTGTGGTTGCCGATGTTCTTCTGCCGATGTTCGGATTTTCGCGCTTGATTTCTCTTGGTCCAATATTTGCGGTAATTATCATAGGTTTTGTTTCATATTCAATTGTCAAATACCGTCTTTTTGACATTACCGTAGTCATAAAAAAGACAGCGATATATACTCTCCTTACAGGTTCGGTTACTGCTTTCTATATTATCAGTGTCCTTCTTGCGGAGAGGTTGTTCAGAGGAGTGGTTGGCTACCAGACTTTCTTTCCTGCTGTTATCGCGGCTTTGATTGTTGCCTTTGTTTTCTTGCCTTTGAGGGCGAAAGTCCAGAAATTTGTGGACGGGGTATTTTACAAGAGGAGATATGAATATCAGAAGGTTCTGAAAGAGACCGGCAGAGAACTGGCAAGGGTTCTGTCTCTTTCCGAGCTGCTGAGTATGATACTAAGAAGGATTACGGAGTCTATTGGGATTGAGAAAGCGTCTATATGGCTAAAGGAAGAAGACCGCTATATAGCCGGTTCCGAGATTGGACTGACCGGGGTGCAAGAGGGAGTAATCTTAAGAGAGGACAGCAGTCTCATCAGATGGATTGTGAGGAGAGAAGAAGTGGTTATCAGGGAAGAGTTAGAGCGCTTGCGCTCCACACCCGTGGTGCGGGAAATGGATGATATGTTAAAGAAGGCAGGAGCAGAGATTGCCATACCTATCTTGAGAGAGAAGGAATTGACGGGTATTATTTTCCTTGGCAACAAACAGTCTGGAGATAT
>JAUVJM010000012.1 GCA_030596585.1 bacterium | reverse complement strand
TTCCTATATAATCACGTTACTTGCGTTTCTCATAACGCTTATCGCTATAATCCCCAACTTCGCAGAAGCGATTGAGGACTCATCATGGGGTATAAATACACACACACCGACAAACGACCAGCTTGAACTTTGCAGTGAACTCGGAGTCGGATGGATAAGAGTGAGTTTCAACTGGGCAGACGTTGAAGCGGCAGGCAAAAACCAGTTTAACTGGGGCACTCTTGATAACGTGGTCGCTCAGGCATCATCCCGCAACATCCATATCTATGGATCTATCGGAGACACTCCTCCATGGGCAAGCGCAAGCGGCGGGCGCAATGCTCCACCAACAAGCGCCAGCGACTGGCATGATTTTGTCCACGCTTGCGTGAGCCGTTACAGCTACTGGGTCCACCACTGGGGAATGTGGAATGAACCAAACCTGCCGCAATTCTGGACAGGCACATGGGAAGATTATGTCAATGTTATTTTAATCCCGGGATACCAAGCAGCAAAAGCGGCAGACCCGGATTGTTTAGTCCTCGGACCCGGGTTGTCCGATGCTAACAGGGTTGACACACTTGAATTCTTCGATTCCGTCATGGAAAATGCGGGCAGTTACATTGACATCGCCACACAGCATTCATACGCAGGCTCGGTCTCCGACATTATGTTCTTTATTGACAACTTCATTTACGCCTTATTGCAGGACCGAGCGCCTGGCAAGGAACTGTGGCTTACGGAAACAGGATGGCGGACTGACACACAGGGAGAGGACTTTCAAGCCACAATGTACTGGGAAATGTGCGAGGCTATCGAAGCAAGAGAGCACATCGGAAAGGTATTCTTTTACCAGCTATCCGACGGACCTGAACCTGAACTATGGGGCATTGTCCGCTACCCTGATAACAGCCACAAACCGGCTTTCTCCCAATATCAGAGTTACATTTCAGGCTCGACTCCGCCGGAGCTGTCTTCGGGATGCTTCATAGCAACCGCCGCCTACGGAACTCCCATGGCGAGGGAAGTAAAAACGCTTTCTACGTTTCGCGATAGATTTCTTCTGACAAACCTCCATGGAAAACAGTTTGTGAAATGTTATTACAAGATAAGCCCGCGAATCGCCAAAATCATTTCAGGAAATAAATTACTGCGGCTTATAGTCAGAACCGGTTTGCGCCCCATCGTATTCCTGTGCAAAAACCTGCCCGCAAATTTTGGAGAAAGAGAATGAAAGAAAAGAACCAGCACGGTTTTACATTGATCGAACTTCTGGTGGTAATAGCCATCATTGCAATTCTGGCAGCAATGTTGCTGCCGGCTCTCTCAAAAGCAAGAGAACAGGCACGGAAAACAGTCTGTATGAATAACCTGGCACAACTCGGGAAGGCATGCCACATGTACGCAATTGATTACCGCGACAATGAACTGTGCACTTTAAGAGGCGCATGGGGATCTCACCCTGTCCATAACTGGTATTCGCGGTTGATAAAAGGCTATATTAACGTAAACTTCCCGGGTTGGCCCGGGGCGGCAAAAAATACAGTCTTTCAGTGTCCGAGTGACAACGGTCTTACTGGAGGCGGAAGTGAAAGGTACGTCACAGTAAACAGCGATACACTTGGCTTAACTCTCGGAAATCTTATCCTTAGCTACGGATATAACAGCCGCCTGGGCTACTCCAATTCCAACGGGAGCATCGAGATACCGCCTGAGAAATACATACCAAACTCATCAGGAATCATTCGCATCATGGAACAGTGGTCAAGCAACAGCACGGGAGCTAACAGCAGACCGGATTTGAGGAATCTTGCCGACACGCCTAACCAGTGGCACGGAGTAGGCAGGAACATCTTATTTGTAGACGGTCATGTTGAATGGAAAAACGAGGAAGACATCACAGACGCTATGTTTAACCCCTGAGTGCTATTATTCAGTGTATATGCAGAATCGTATATCAGATGACGAATGACAAAAAGATTGCCACGCTTCTCTTGTTTATGAGATTTACTCGTGTCCCCGGATTCAGTGGAAATCTTGCGCTGAATATGCGCAATATCCCTGGTGAACGATTTATTTAGGAGGTGTCTTATGAAACAAAAAGTTTTTGTTTGGAAGAGGTTGTCAGTGTGTTTTGTTCTTACTACTCTTTTGCTCGGTCTGACAGCTTGCAGCGTGGGCGGGAAAATAAAAGAGTACTCGGCCAAACAGGTGTACCAAGACACCGGCGGGCAGGAACAGACACACAACATCTTTGTCTCTCATGACAAAATGCGTATGGAGATGCGCTCTCCCGGAGAAGAAGGCTCAATGGTAATGATCTACCGCAAAGACAAAAAGGTTGCCTGGACTCTGTTCCCGGAGAAAAAATTTTATGTCGAAAGCAAGTTGGATGAAGCCAAACTTCGAAAAGCCTTCGGGGAGATTCAAACTGATATGAAAAAGGAAGAATTGGGAACCGAAACAGTCAACGGTTTCAAGTGCCGCAAAATGCGTGTGGAAACTACTTCCCGCATCATGGGACGAGAGATCAAATCCACCGCCACTGTTTGGATTTCAGACCGCCTTGATTTTCCTATCAAATCTCAGGGGAAAGACGGTGGAGTAATGGAGCTTCGCGATATCAAACCCGGCCGCCAGTCGTCCGATTTATTTGAAATCCCTGCAGGCTGCACCCAGAGGAAGATACCATTCTTTGGTATGAGGTAAATGCCGGAAGGTTCAAGCTGAAACCGCTAATTTATGATTTTCGAGGATACTATAAGAACCGCTCCCCCTTCAGGCGCTGAGATGCCGGAGGAGGGTACTCCCAGCATAATCTCGGGCAGGTCGTCACCATCTATGTCTGGAAATATATCAATGTAGCAGCCCACATACCCTTTGGCTTCCGGCAGCCATATGTGTTTGAGGAGAGAACCATCTTTTCCTGAGAAGACCAGCAGACAGCCCCACCCCTTGATTTCTTTGTTATGGACCTGAGATGCTCCCGCCAGAACTTCTTGAATCCCATCTCCGTTAATATCGGGATATACCGCCAGTCCGTTTCCAAATCTGGCGTCGGTGTATGTATCACCCTCTTTGAATGTCTTTGCATCAACCACGTGTACTTCCCCGCCTCCCTTTATGCTTGAGCCGTCCACCCTCCATATCTCCTTACCGTCTTTGCCTGATAGCGCAAGAAGCACACTGCATCCCTTTGGTCTGCCGTCTGATCTATCTGCAGCGACGAGGTCAGGGAATCCGTCCTCATTTATATCTCCCAGAACGTCCAGGGCTTCAAGATAGATGTTTCTCATATACTTGTCCCTGGAGTCAAAAGCAAATTTCACCTTGAGAGGAGTGAAATTAAGCAGTTCTCCCGTTCCGGAGGAGAGGAAGTAAACACAGGCAATACCCCTCTGTCTTAAGTCCTTTCCAATATCCACGCCGCCTGATAGAAGTATATCTTTCTCTCCGTCGCCGTCCATGTCCCGAATCTCGCAGAGTTTAAAGTTTATCCTCCCGGAAGAATAGGTTGGGAAAATAACTGTCTTCAGTACATTTCCGTCTTTTGCAGAGATGAGAAGCAGATTTTTCCCTGTGTGGGTAAAGAAATCTTCAGCTCCATCCCCGTTGTGGTCGTAAGTAGCAAGATTCTCATGCCTTTTGCCATACCAATACTTTTTCTGTTGAAGCGTGTAATCTCTCAGCTTCAAACCGTCTCTGCCGGAAAATACCACTAATTTCTTTCTGTTTCTGCTGTCAATGGATGCGATGTCTTTGTATCCGTCTCCGTTAACGTCTCCGATAAGGGAAAAATTTGAATCTACCTTATATCCTCTTTCTCCGCTCACTCCGCTCAGGCAGAAGACTTCGGAAATCTCAGGAGCAGAATAGCCAAGGATAGAATATGCTCCCCAGGCATAGCTTACTATTCTGAAATCTCCCTCCGGGCCCTGAATGTAGACAGGGTTGGTTCCAAGCTTGAGTTCTTTCCTTTTTCCCGCTACTTCAATCAAGATTCTGCTTGCACTTTTCTTGCCCGGCATTGCCTTTTTCCATTTCTCCGGAATCTTCCATTTCCATGCGCAATGGGCTGTTACTCCACAGGAGAGAAGCAGAATTAGGGCCAACAGACTCACGAAAATTTTCTTGCTCATTTTCTATCCCTCATAGATATATATGTCTCTGGCATTCTGGTTGGACTCTTTAGCTGACCGGGGTCTTTTTATCCTTCCGGAAGTCCACACCACTCTACTGCCATGAATGTGTACAACCCCGACCCTGTGGTCGTTGTGGAGAATTCTTTTCTTTTTTCTTCTCTTGATATCGTAGACATAAATGTTGCTCCAGGACCTGTGAGTCGTCAGTTTGCTCCACGGCAGCGGCTGGAACTCTGCTTCTCGAATAGGGGTCTTCCACGCTATCCTCTCACCGTCGGTAACAGGGAAGTACTCATCCCTGGGAGCATTTGAGACAACTTTCTTTTCATTATTTCTCAAGTCATACATAAAGATATCCCTTTTCTCGTCTTCGCCGGAAGAAGTTACCAGGATATCTCCCGCTATGTCCAGGCGGTAGACCTGGCCCATATCAATCTCTTTCTTTTCCCTTGTGGAAAGATTCAGGATTCTGATGCCGCCCCCTGTAAGTCTCCAGACAAGCCAATCTCCGGATATCCTGAAAATCTGCCCGACCTTGCCGAATTTTTCGATCTTACCCGTTTTGATATCGTAGAGGCACAGCTTGAGTGTCTTCCAATCTCTCCATATTACCCTGTTTCCCGAAATATCGGGTCTGTAACCTTTGGGATAGATGACAGTCTTCTTGCCGGAAGAAATTTCGTAGAGATAGATTTCTCCTTTTTCTTCAACTACCATGCGGCCTTCGGAGAATCTTATCCACCGGGTCTTGACCGGCTCCTTGACGATTTTCCTGGTGGTTCCTTCCTCGAGATCAAGGAGATACATATAATATTCGCCTAAGTGCTTATGTGTGCCGAGATAAACGATGTATTTATCTGAGACGAACTGGATGTCACAGTATATCCATGGCCCCTTCCGGGTGGGAGAGCTGGTCCTTCCCCCCAAGCCCAACCGGGCGCATCCAACCAGAATCCCGGCAAGCAGAAAAATCGCCCCGCCCCGAAGAAATTCTTTCTTTTTCATCTCTTCCCCCCTGTAGCATAAATTCTTATGGTTATTAGGTGAGCCATGGGTTCCCTTTTCTCTCCGTGCCGATTGTGGAAGAAGGACCGTGTCCGGGATGAATGAGAAAATCGTCAGGCAGGGTGAGCAGTTTCTCTCTTATTGATTTCATAAGCAGGTCGTAGTCGCCTCCCGGAAGGTCGGTTCTCCCTATTCCCCCGGCAAAGAGGGCATCACCCGTGAAAACGTCCTTCTCTACGACTATGGAAATGCTTCCGGGAGTATGTCCCGGAGTGTGAAGTATGCTGAGAGAAAGCTCTCCTATTTCTATCTTGTCTCCTTCCCTGAGTTTCCTGTCCGCAGTCGGGAATGTGACAGGAGAACACAACACAGGAGAGGAAAGGTTCAGGTCGGGATTGCCGTATAACTCCTCGTCCTTTTCGTGGATACACAGCGGACAGGAAAAAGTTTTCCTGAGCTCTTCGTTAGCCTGGATATGGTCTATGTGGGCGTGAGTATTAATGATATACTGTATTTCAAGCCTGCCGGCGGCTGCCTCGTCTATGATTCTCGGCGCTTCGCCGCCCGGGTCTATTATTGCTCCGGCATGAGTTTTTTCGCAGCCAAGGATGTAGCAGTTGGTACCCAGAGAACCGACTGTCAAGGTTTTCAGAACCATATCGTGATTTTATCACGTTCCGGTTTGTGATACAATGCAATTGGAATCATTGCTGTCCAAATTAGCTGAAGTGTCATGCCCGTGAAAACGGGCATCCAGAGATCTTCCAACGAAAAAGATGGATTCCCGCTTTCGCGGGAATGACAAGAGATGGGGTTTACTGAATTTACACGACCATGAGTGCAGAAAAATATGACGTTATTGTTGTCGGCGGTGGACATGCAGGCTGTGAAGCATGCCTGGCTGCTGCCCGTCTGGGAATGAAGACTCTGCTCCTGACGATGAATCTGGATACAATTGGTCTTATGTCGTGTAATCCTGCCATTGGCGGTTTGGCAAAGGGACAGCTTGTGAAGGAGATAGATGCTCTCGGCGGAGAGATGGGAAAGGCAATTGATGCAACAGCAATACAGTTTCGCCTGCTCAATACCAGTATGGGACCTGCTGTCCGTTCGTCGAGGGCACAGGCCGACCGGCACGCATATCAGATTTACATGAAGAGGGTTCTGGAAAAGCAGGAGAGGCTTACCCTGAAACAGGCTGTTGTGGACGGTGTGGTTATCAGGGACAGCGTTGTGGAAGGTGTCAATACGGGTATTGGCGAGGTGTTTTCGGGGAAAGCGGTGATAATCTGCCCCGGGACTTTCCTGAACGGGCTAATTCACATCGGTATGGTACATTTCCCCGGAGGCAGGATGGGGGAAACAGCTTCCGAGGGACTTCCGGCAGCTCTGAAAAAAGCAGGGTTTAATCTCGGGCGGTTCAAGACGGGAACCTGCCCCCGCCTTGACGGGAAAACGATTGATTTCGGAAAGCTGAAGGTCCAGGATGGAGACGAGGAGCCGGTTCCTTTTTCTTTCTCCCACCGCAGATGGAGACGAAAACAGATTTCGTGCTTCATAACTTCTACCAATCCGCGGACTCACAGGATAATTAAGGATAATCTTGACCGCTCGCCGCTTTACGGCGGAATCATAAAAGGGACGGGAGTGAGATATTGCCCATCCATAGAGGACAAGGTGATGAAGTTTCCAGACAGGGACAGACATCAGATTTTTCTTGAGCCTGAAGGTTTGAATACAAAGGAGTTCTATCCGAATGGGATATCCACTTCCCTTCCCATAGACATCCAGATTGAGATGGTTCATACTATAAAGGGACTTGAGAATGCGGAGATAATGAGGCCCGGATACGGTATCGAGCACGATTACGTTGACCCTGTACAGCTCCAACCTACCCTCGAAACCAAACTCGTCAAAGGGCTTTACCTTGCAGGGCAGATTAACGGAACGACGGGTTATGAAGAAGCGGCGGCTCAGGGGCTTATGGCAGGTATTAACGCCTCATTCCTCGTGCAGGGGCAGAAACCTATTATTCTCAACCGTTCTACTGCATACATCGGGGTTCTAATTGATGACCTCGTTACCAGGGGAACTGACGAGCCTTATAGGATGTTTACCTCCCGTGCCGAATACAGATTGCTGCTGCGTGAAGATAATGCGGATATGAGACTTGCCAGGGTAGGATATGAAGTCGGGCTTGTGAAGGAAAAAACCTACAAGAGGCTGGCGGGCATTTGCAAGGGCATAAGCTCGGAGCTTGCCCGGCTGGAGCAGGCAAAACTGACCCCGGCTGATGCAGTGAATAAAAAGCTGGCAAAGCTGGGAACGCAGCCCATAAGAAAAGTAATGAGTCTGAGAAACCTGTTGGCGCGTCCCGGGATATCTTACGCCGACCTGTCGCGGTTTGACGAAACGGTGAAGCAAGTTCCGTTAAAGGTCATACAACAGGTTGAAATACAGACTAAGTATCAGGGCTATATTGAGAGGCAGGAAAGAGAACTTAAGAAATTCCGTGAGTTGGAGGGAATAAAAGTGCCCGATGATTTCGATTTTGACGAAATCAGCGGTCTTTCAACGGAAGTGAAAGAAAAACTTTCCAGAATCCGTCCTGTTTCCCTGGGGCAGGCAAGCAGGATTTCCGGCATAACTCCCGCGGCTATCTCAATTCTGATGGTTTATCTAAGGGGTCGTAACAGAATAGGATTGACTATTTGCCGGAGGTGATTTTGGAGCGAGACAAGGAGCGAAACGTGCCAGAAGAAAAAGATAATTATGGGAACCTGAAGTCTTTTTGCCTGTCGAACGGCGCTTCTCTGTTCGGCGCGGCAGATGTGAGGGAGTTAAGGGGAACTTTTCGCTATTTGCCTGGGGAAATTCTCAAGAGACTCGACTTTGCAATCTCACTCGGGTTCAGGTTGTCTAATTCTATCATTGAAGGAATTGTTGACAAGCCAACCCGAATCTATTTCCACCATTACAAGCAGGTGAACTATTTCCTCGACAGACTTGCTCTGAAAATTACAGCCTACGTCCAGGAGCAAGGCTGGGAAGCTTTGCCGATTCCTGCCTCTCAGGTTGTCAACAGGGAAAAACAGGAAGGGCATGTTTCTCACAAAGCGATTGCCGCTGCGGCAGGACTCGGGTGGATTGGAAGAAACAATCTTCTCGTTAACCCGGAGTTCGGCTCCAGGGTAAGATACGTAACCGTTCTTACTGATTTTCCTTTGGCTGTTGACAAACCTCTTGATAGGGATTGCGGGCAGTGCCGCAGGTGTTTGGATTGCTGTCCTGCCGGCGCTATTAAAGAAAGCCCCGGGGATTTCGACCACTTAGCCTGTTTCAAACAGCTTGACTCATTCAGGCGCACCTGCAGCATCGGCCACCATATCTGCGGCGTCTGCGTCAAAGCCTGCGGCCCATTTCAGGGGAACACGTAGGGGTTGAAGAGGGAGTAGTCAGTGTTTGCAGGGGGTGAGGGGGGAGAGGAAAAAGGCTTCTCCGTATTCTATTCCGACCACATGCCCCCGCACCTTAGCCAAAGCCCGAAGATATTCGATTAACTCCGGCAGGGCGCCCAAGTGTGAGCTTTGGGTTTTCATAGCTTTGATTTTACTCTCTATAGTTGCGCTGATATCAACTACGTCGGATGGACGCGTGAAGAGGTTGGACATTTCGTAGTAGAACAGGTAGGGTGTGTCCCATGGTTTTCCCATCTCAGGCAATATGTTCTCGCCTGCTTTCGGAGATGCTTCATCAATTATTTCCGATACACAGCGGTGGTCTCTGCTTTCGTCCTGCGGACAATGCGTGAAGATTATCTGGGGGCGGTATTTCCTTATGAGCCGGATGCAGTCCTGGTACACGGCAGTGTCGTGAAAAGTACCGTGAGGGGATTTTTGCAGGAATATACTCTCCTGTACACCAAGGATTCCCGCAGCGGTGCGGGCCTCTTTTTTGCGCATTTCCACAACATTGTCTTTCATTCCTTCGGCGGAGTGGATGGTATCCTCCAGACTGAAAATGGCAA
Organism: bacterium; assembly: GCA_030596585.1. Taxonomy (GTDB): domain Bacteria; phylum NPL-UPA2; class JAUVJM01; order JAUVJM01; family JAUVJM01; genus JAUVJM01. The sequence goes on along the minus strand of JAUVJM010000012.1, from coordinate 12,392 downwards.
CGGTAACTTTCGTTCCCTGCTTGCTCATCCGGGCGATTGTTCCCCCTACTCCGAGTATTTCATCGTCAGGATGAGCGGCAAATACCAACGCTCTTTCTATTTTTTCAATGTCCATTGCTCACCTCCAAGCTTTTGTATCAATTCTTCTTCCCGGCAGTCTATCTGCTCACCTGTCCTGCGATTTTTTATCTCAACTATTCCGCTTTTTGCTTTCTCCTGTCCGATTGTGATTCTTAGGGGAATCCCGATAAGGTCAGCATCCTTAAACTTGATGCCGGCCCTCACGTCCCTGTCATCAAGCAGAACTTCCATTCCGCTGTTTAATAGTTTTTCGTATGTCTTTTCCATCAAGTCCATAGAAGGCGCGTCGGTTATGTTAACGGGGAGTATCAGGATCCGGTAGGGGCTTATGCCCGGGGGCCAGATGATGCCGTTTTCATCATGGTTTTGTTCGATAACGGCAGAGACCGTTCTGGTTACACCGATTCCGAAACAGCCCATAACACACAATTTTTCCTCTCCGCCTGCATCAAGGAAAGCGGCTCCCATAGATTTGCTGTATTTGGTTCCCAGGTTGAATATCTGACCGACCTCTATCCCGTGCCTGGTTTCGAGCGGCTCGCCGCATTCAGGGCAGGGTTTTCCCTCTTTTACCGAACTATTCTTCGCAACGGCTTCCTTATTGGCGGCATAACCGCACTTGCTGCAACACACGATGACATCTTCTCCCACATCAGCCACCGCCATGAACTCGTGTGACATACCTCCTCCCATGGCGCCCGGGTCGGCTTCCACAACCTGTGTATGCAGTCCGCAGCGTTTGAAGATATTGCGGTATGCCTCTTCCATACCGTGATAGGTTTTCCCCGCGGATTCCTCGTCAACGTCAAAGCCGTAGCTGTCCTTCATGATGAATTCTTTTGCCCGCATCAGACCGAAACGGGGCCTCAATTCGTCTCTGAATTTCGTCTGAATCTGGTAGAAGTTCTTCGGGAGGTCCTTGTAAGACCTGATTTCCCTCCTCACCAGGTCAGTAATGACTTCCTCGTGAGTCGGGGCAAGGACGAATTCCCTGCCTGCCCGGTTCTCAACCGTAAGCATCCCCAATTCTTCGGCATTCCACCTCCCGCTTTTTTCCCAGAGTTCTCTCGGCTGGAGGATAGGCATGAGAAGTTCCTGTCCTCCTTTCTTGTTAAGCTCGCCGCGAATTATGTTTTCAACCTTTCTTATTACCCTGAGACCAAGCGGCAGGTATATGTAGAGCCCGGCGCTCAGCATGCGAATCATGCCCGCCCTCAACATGAGCTTGTGGCTGATGATTTCCGCCTCTGACGGAGCCTCCCTAACCGTTGGTATAAAAGTTTTTGACCAGCGCATTTTTATCCTCAGTTAGTAAGTATTCTATAAACATCGTGTCATTCTGAACGAAGTGAAGAATCTGCTGAGATTCTTCGTCGCTTTGCTCCTCAGAATGACAAGTTAAAACACAGTCGGCTGAATATTTACGTCGTTGACTTTAACCCCCGGACTTTTTTCACCTCAGAAATCAGCGACTGCACCAACTTTGATTCATTCACCCTCTTTACGATTTCTCCATTCCTAAAGAGAATTCCCTTCCCCCTTCCGCAGGCAATGCCGATGTCGGCCTCACGGGCCTCTCCCGGACCGTTGACTGCACAGCCCATAATGGCAATCTTAACGCCGTCAAGCCTGTCCTGCGGGTAGAGTTTCCCGAGTTGTCCTTCCACACCCTTCACAATCTTTAAAAGGTTCACCTGGCATCTGCCGCAGGTAGGACACGATATTATAATGGGTCCTCTCTTCCTCAACCCCAGAGAATCCAATATCTCGTATGCAACTTTGACTTCTTCTCTTGGGTCACCGGTAAGGGAAACCCGTATCGTGTCACCTATCCCTTCCGATAACAGCGCCCCGATACCGACAGCGGATCTGATGGAGCCTGAAAAACGCGGACCTGCCGCAGTGATTCCGACGTGGAATGGATAGGGACATTTCTCTGCCATCATCTCGTAAGCTTTCACCGTTGTCGGAACGTCGGAAGCTTTTAAAGATACGATAATATCCCGGAAATCGAGCTTCTCAAGCAGGCTGATGTAGTTTAGCGCGCTCCTGACCATAGTGCGGGCACCCGCAAGCCCTGAAGCGCTTTTGCCTCTCACTGAGCCTGAGTTCACTCCGACTCTTATTGGTATATTCCTTTTTTGAGCTTCCCATGCGACTTTTTTCACTTCGCCCGGCCGGTAGATGTTGCCCGGGTTTAACCTTATGCAGTCAACCCCTCTTCTAATGGCTTCAATGGCAAGCTCTGAATTGAAGTGAATGTCTGCAATAACCGGTATGTGCACTTTCTTCTTTATTCTATCCAGTACCTGAGCGGCTTCTCTGTCCGGGACGGCAACGCGCACAATCTCACAGCCGGCTTCTTCCAGAGCGTGAATCTGCCGAACCGTCGCGCGCACGTCTCTTGTATCGGTCTTGGTCATGGACTGCACGGACACCGGCGCCCTGCCTCCGACAGCGACACTCCCGACTTTTACGGCTCTACTTTTGCGTCTGTGCGCTTTCATGCTTTGTGCCTTTGGTAACCGTTCAGAGTTCACGATTAAAGAGTGAACTCCGTTTATTCTTCGAGTAAGCAAAAGCGCATCGAGAAAGCAGGTTCTCGACAAGCTCGAACAATAATTCGTAACCGTGAACGGTTACTGCTTTTGCTACTTTGTGCCTTGTTCGTTTCTCTGTATTTCCTGCAGGGCTTTCGTCCTGTTGATCTGTCTCATAGTATCGTTTGCAAATAGGAAAACCATCAGGGTGACGATAAGTGCAATACCTACCCGTTGAATCCATTCCTGTGTGTTCAGAGAGAGCGGCCTGCGCCTCAATTTCTCGATGAGGAAAAACATCACATGTCCACCGTCGAGAACCGGGAACGGGATAAGATTCATTACTGCCAGAAGAATGTTAATGCTTCCCATGAATCCCAGAAAACCGCCTAACCCCTTCTTTGCTTCTTCTCCTGCCATCTGAACAATCAGAATCGGTCCTCCTACAGACTTCATAAAACTCACCTGACGAGTGATGATAAGCCATAGCCCTTTGTAAGTCATTGCCGTCCTGTACACAGTTTCTTTCAATGCATAGGGAATTGATTTCCAGCCGAAACGTTCTACGTAATAGCCGGAAGCCGGAGGACTTATGCCAATAATGCCGATACTATCTCCGAGAACGTCATGGGAAATGGGAGTAACGCTGACGAGAAAGACATTTGCCCCTCGCTCTATCCTCAGCCCGATTTCTTTGTCGGCGCTTCGGTGGATGACTGCCGCCAATTCATCCCAGTCCCTGATTGCTTCTCCGTCAATCGATATGATTCTGTCACCTGCCAGGATACCGGCTGAGTATCCCGGCATTCCAATGGCAACCTCACCTACCTCAGCAGGTATGAGCGGAGATAGTCTGAGAAGGTCCCCGGCTCTTATGTTTTTTAGCCGTATTTCGTCTCCTTCGCGCAGGACGGTTACACTGCATTGTTCCTTGCGGTCAGAGAATTTTGCAGCGGAAGCGCTGAGCGTATGCCAATTGGAAATTTCTTCCCCCTCAATTTCTACTATGAAGTCGCCGGTTTGGAGCCCCGCTTTTTGGAGGGTCTCATGCACACTGCATATCTGGTTTGAGTAATTCGGTACGCGGATACCAATCATGAACATGCCCACGATGACTATGTAGGCAAGTATGAGGTTCATAAAGGGACCGGCCGCAACGATTTTTATCCTGTCAAACGGGGTTTTGGAGAAGAATTCGTCGGGGGCTCCTTCGCCCTCTCCCGGATTTTCTCCTGCCATTTTGAGGTAGCCTCCAAGGGGAATCATAGCCAGCAAATATTGGGTCTCGCCCCGCCGGAATCCCAGGAGCTTCGGGCCAAAGCCGATGGAAAATTTTTCGACCTTTACCCCTTTGCGCTTTGCAAGTATGAAGTGCCCTGCCTCATGGACGAGAATGGCAGCCCCGAAAACCACAGCGGCGGCAAGAAACCGTATTATGATTGGATGAGTCATTTTAATTTATCCTTTGCTTTTTATCAGGCAATTAGTTTCTTCTCTCGCCCAGCGGTCAGCCTCGAGTATTTCTTCCATGCCGGGCTTCTGTCCCGCTTTGTGTTTACTCATGACCTTCCGGCAAAGGTCGGTTATGTCAAGAAAACCAATCTTCCTCTCGATGAAAGCCGCTACTGCTATTTCATTAGCCGCATTTAAGACTGCAGGCATTGTCCCCCCTGCTTCAGCCGCTTCATAACCGCACTGCAGTCCCGGGAACTTCGCCGTGTCCGGAGCCTGAAAAGTCAACGGCGAGATTTGGGAAAGGTCAAGCGGCTTGATGGGTGTGGGAATTTTCTCGGGATAGGTCAGAGCATACTGAATCGGAGCGCGCATGTCCGTTACGCCGATAACCGCGAGGATATTGCCGTCAATAAATTCAACCATACCGTGAATTTTGGCTTCGGGATGTACGACCACGCCAATCTTTGATACCGGGATTCCGAACATATAGTGCGCCTCAATGACTTCAAGACCTTTGTTGACCATGGTGGCGGAATCCACGGAGATTTTCTTCCCCATTTTCCACGCCGGATGAGATAAGGCTTCTTCAGGGGTTACCCGGGACATTTCCTCTCTGCTGAGATTGCGAAAAGGGCCGCCTGAAGCAGTAACAATCAACCTCCTGATAGATTCTTTCTTCCTGCCCTGGAGACACTGGAAGATGGCGTTGGGTTCACTGTCAACCGGAATGAGAGTCGCTCCCCTCCTTGTCACTTCAGCCATAAGCAGTTCTCCCGCCATGACTACCGGTTCCTTGCTCGCCAGAGCAATCTGCTTGCCTGCCTCAATAGCAGCCATGGTCGGCGTCAGCCCTGCTGAGCCGACGATTGCTGATAGAACCAGGTCAACGTCTTTACGAACAGCTACCTCCGAGATTCCCTCAATACCTGAAAGAACATCTGTTTTACGAAGATTGATAGATGTCCGTATCTCCTTGCATTTTTCCTCATCCATCACAGCAATGACGCGTGGCTGCCACTCCTCCACCTGTTTCCTGAGCAGGGATATGTTCTCATTAGCCGTAAGGCCCACGATTTCGAACCGCTCAGGAATTTGCCTGAGCAGGTCAAGAGCACTGCAGCCGATGGAACCGGTAGAACCGAGAATGGCAATGCGCTTTTTCAAATGTGCCTCACTTGTGGTCACCAAATCTTCTTTCCCTCGCCTGATAATCAATTATTGCCTCCAGGAGATGTGTCCGGCCGAAATCAGGCCAATAGACAGGGGTAACCCATATCTCCGCGTAGGAAATTTGCCACAGGAGGAAATTACTCACGCGCATCTCACCACTCGTTCTGATGAGAAGCTCCGGGTCGGGCAAACCCGAGGTGTAAAGATAACGGCTGAATAGTTCCTCGTTTATATCCTGCAAGGCGCGTTTGCCGTTCTGGATATCGGCAGCCAGTCTTTTGATTCCGTCAACTATGTCAGACCTGCCGCCGTAGTTAAGTGCAAGATTGAGGATCAGACCGTCATTTTGGGAAGTCATCGCCATGCACTTTTCCAATTCTCTCAGCGCCGGAGAAGGCATCTCTGAGAGCCTTCCTATGGCAGTGAGCTTTACGCGGTTAGCATTCAATTCTTCAATCTCTTTTCTCAAAAAAGTCCTTAGCAGTGACATTATAGCCATTACTTCAACCTTGGGGCGTTTCCAGTTCTCGGTGGAGAACGCGTAAAGCGTTAGTACTTGTATTCCCAGGTCGCTGCAGAACCGCACCACTTCTTTCACCTGGCGCACCCCGGCACGATGACCTTCAACCCGGCACAGTCCTTTTTGCTTCGCCCACCTGCCGTTTCCATCCATAATTATGGCTACGTGAGCCGGCAGACGGCTCACGTCAACTTTCTTCATAAGCTCTTTTTCACACTCCATTCGCCGTAGACTTTTGGATTTTTTGTAGCGACTTTCGTTATTTTAGGCGAAATCAAACCAAGTCAGGAAATAGCAGAAATTTTGTCTGACGACCCCGATGTATATCGGGGGAGGAGTTTAATTTCTGTCCTGACTCGGCGCAGATTTTGCTGTCCCCCGACCTATGTCGGGGGAAAATAACGCAGAGCGAAAAATTCCAAAAGTCTATACCTCCATTACTTCTTTCTCTTTGGCGGCAAGATTCTTATCCACCTGTTCGATATAGCGGTCGGTCATCTTCTGCATTTCTTCCTGTGCCCTGCGGCTGTCATCCTCGGAAATCTTGCCCTCTTTTTCGAGGGATTTCAATTGCTCTCTGGCATCTCTTCTCTGTTGACGGATCTCGATTCTGCATTCCTCTGCCATTTTGTGAACGACCTTGACCAGTTCCATCCTCCTCTCTTCACTGAGCGGAGGGAACGGTATCCGAATCATGTCGCCCGACGTCACCGGGCTTAGGTCAAGATCCGATTTTATAATAGCCTTCTCGATATCGCCTATGATTGACTTATCCCATGGCTGAATGGTGATCAGGCGCGGGTCCGGAACGGAAACACTCGATAGCTGATTCAGGGGCGTTTGCGTTCCGTAACAGTCAACTTTTACGTTCTCAAGCAGCGACGGAGAAGCCCGGCCGGTGCGAACCATAGCCATTGCATGGCTGTTCGCCTCGAGAGCTTTCTTCATCTTCTCTTCCTCTTCTTTCAGGATTTCTTTTTCCACTTTTCTCCTCCCCTTTAATTCAGCTTTTAACCAGCGTTCCGATTTTTTCTCCCAGAATCACCCTGCGGATATTGCCCCGTCTGCCAAGGTCAAAAACCACTATTGGAAGGTTGTTGTCCATACAGAGGGACATAGCAGTGCTGTCCATTATGCGCAGCCTTTTTCTTATAACGTCCATGTGTTCGACCCGGTACAGCTTCTTTGCTTTCTTGTTAACCTCGGGGTCGGAACTATAGATTCCGTCAACCTTTGTTGCTTTCAGAATAATTTCTGCCCCAATCTCAACTGCTCTGAGTGCCGCAGTCGTGTCTGTCGTAAAATACGGATTCCCGGTGCCCGCGGCAAAGATTACCACCCGCTTCCTTTCCAGATGTCTCACTGCTCTGCGTCTGATGTAGGGTTCTGCCAGAGCTTCCATATGAATTGCCGTCATAACCCTCGTCACCAGTCCCAATTTCTCAAGCGCGTCCTGCAATGCAAGGGCATTGATAACGGTTGCCAGCATTCCCATGTAATCCGCGGTTGACCTGTCCATCCCCGCTTTACTCAAGGCTTCTCCGCGGAAGATATTTCCACCTCCGATGACGATCGCCGTTTCCACGCCCATCTTCCAGATTCCTTTGACCTGTTCTGCTACACGTTTTGCCTCAGCCGGGTCAATTCCACGGGTACCTGCTCCCTGCAGGGCTTCGCCTCCGAGTTTGAGCAAAACGCGTTTGTAAACCGGCTTCTTCAAACTTGTTCCCCCAGCTGAAAACGCACTAATCTCGTGATTTTCACGTTTTCCCCGAGTTTTGCCACACGGGACGCTACATATTCACGAACGGTTATGTCTTCCTCTTTTACGAAAGGCTGTTCCATAAGACAAATTTGTCCGTAGAATTTGTCAAGTCTGCCTTTGGCTATTTTCTCAATCACCTGATCCGGCTTGTTTGCAAATTCGGATTTCACAATCTCTTTTTCCTGTTCCGCCATTCCCTCCGGCACATCTTCACGCCGGATGTAGCGCGGCTCACACGCGGCAATGTGCATGGTGATGTCTTTCACAAGTTGTTTGAAATCATCTGTCTTAGCCACAAAATCAGTCTCACAATTGATTTCAACAAGCACCCCGATTCTCCCGCCTGGATGGATGTAAGATGCAATCAGCCCTTCTCTAGCTTCGCGAGACATCTTCCCTGCCGCTTTGACGATACCCTGCTTGCGCAGGACACTAACTGCCTTATCTATATCACCGTCAGCTTCCCCCAGAGCTTTCTTGCAATCCATAACTCCGGCTCCGGTTTGCTGGCGCAATTCCCTGATAGAGTCTGTCGTAGCTTTCATTTTTCTTCTTTCTCCTTTGCCGTTTCCGTTGTCCCTGCTTCCTCCTGCGGTTTTTCCGGTTCTTCCTGTTCCGGAGTCTCCGCATCCTGCTTTACAGGTTCTTCTGCCGGTTCTTCTTCCGATTCTTTCTTTTCCCCTGATTCTTTTTCTTCGAAGACCTGCACCGTTTTCCTTTTCCCTTCAATAACAGCATCCGCCATTCTGGAAACGAGAACCTTGATTGCTCTAATTGCATCGTCGTTAGCCGGTATGCAATACTGCAGCGAGTCCGGGTTCGCGTTTGTATCCGCAATTGCCACAATCGGAATTCCCATCTTGTTTGCTTCCGAAACCGCTATCTTCTCGCGGTGAGGGTCAACCACAACCAGAACTCCGGGCACGGATTCCATATCCCTGAGACCGGAAAGATTCTTTTGCAGTCTTTCCCTTTCCCTTTTCAGTACCAGAATTTCCTTCTTTGTCAACCGTGAAGGAGCGTCTTCTTCGATGCTTTCAAGTTCCTTGAGTTTCTTGATCCTGCCGCGCAGGGTCTCGAAATTCGTTAGCGTTCCGCCGAGCCAGCGGCGGGTTACATGGAGCATTCCGCATCTGGCTGCTTCCGCCGAGACGGATTCCACTGCCTGTTTCTTAGTCCCAACAAACAGCACGATTTTGCCGGCGGCGGCACTTTCCTCAAGGAAAGAACAGGCACTTTTGAGCCCTTCCATTGTTTTCTCGAGGTCAATAATATAAATGCCGCTTCTTTCCCCAAATATGAACCTTCTCATCTTGGGATTCCATTTCCTCTTTTGATGCCCAAAGTGCACGCCTGCCTCCAGCAATTCTTTCATTGTTATTTCATTCAATTATTCTCCTCCTCTTTTTTCAATTACGAATTACGAACGGCTGTGTCATTCTGAACGAAGTGAAGAATCTACATAGAGATTCTTCGTCGCTCTGCTCCTCAGAATGACATGTCAATGACACAGTTCACCGAATATTTACCCCAATTCTTAATTTATTCTAAAGGATGTATCTGCTAAGGTCCGTATCCTTGATAATCTTTGAGAGTTTCTCCTTAACGTATTTCCCGTCAATCACAATTTTCTTGGCAACCTTCGGAGCATTGAAGGAGATATCCTCAAGGAGCTTTTCCATGATGGTGTGCAGTCTCCTTGCTCCTATGTCCTCCGTCTGCTGGTTGACAGCATAAGCCATGGCGGATATTTCTTTTACCGCGCTTTTCCTGAACTCGATTTCTATTCCTTCGGTTCCGAGAAGTCCTATGTACTGCTTGGTGAGAGCATTCCGCGGCTGAAGCAGGATTTTCTCGAACTCTTTGGCTGTGAGACTCGACAGTTCGACCCTTATTGGGAACCTCCCCTGCAGTTCCGGAATCAAATCCGAAGGTTTCGACACGTGGAAAGCTCCCGCGGCAATGAAAAGAATATGGTCGGTTTTCACCATCCCGTATTTGGTTGCTACCGACGTACCCTCGACTATCGGGAGGATGTCCCTCTGCACACCTTCTCTTGATACATCCGGGCCGACTCCGCCCTGGCGTCCGGCAACTTTGTCCAGTTCGTCGAGAAATATTATGCCCGAATTCTCGATTCTTGCTTTTGCCGTCTTTACGATATCTTCCATATCTATGAGCTTCTGGGTTTCTTCCTGCCGGAGCAGCCTCAACGCTTCGGCAATAGCAACCTTCCTTTTCTTGGTTCGTTCCGGCAGCATTTTCCCAAACATCTCCTGGAAATTTATGCCGAGTTCTTCAATCCCGGCGCTTGAGAATATCTCCACGGTGGGAGACGTCCGTTCTTTCAACTCCAGTTCCACGACGCGTTTGTCAAGTTCGCCTGAATGCAGCCTTTCCCTGAGCTTTTCCCTGGTCGTTTTCAGCTTTTCGTTCTCAGCCTCCTGAGACGTCACCGGAGGCAGAAGAAGGTCAAGGATTCTCTCCTCAGCCAGCATTTCTCCTTTCTCTTTCACCTCTATGCTCTTTTCCGCTTTTGCCATGTTGATGGCTATGTCAGCCAGATCTCTCACCATCGATTCCACATCTCTGCCCACATAGCCGACTTCGGTGAATTTTGAAGCTTCAACCTTAAGGAAAGGCGCCTGTGTCAGATTAGCGAGCCGCCTGGCGATTTCGGTCTTGCCGACGCCCGTGGGCCCAATCATGATTATGTTCCTGGGTGCCACTTCGTCCCGCAGGTCCAGGGGCAGTTTCTGGCGGCGCCATCTGTTTCTAAGGGCAATAGCTACCGCTTTCTTTGCCTCACCCTGACTGATGATGTACTTATCGAGTTCTTTGACTATTTCTACAGGCATTAGCATTACAATGTCTCCACGGTTATTTTATCATTTGTGTAAATACAGATTGTTGACGCTATAAGGAGTGCCTCTTTCACTATCTTTTCAGCACTCAGTTTGGAATGCTTGAGCATAGCCCGTGCCGCGGCAAGAGCATAGGGACCTCCTGACCCGATAGCGATTATTCCATCATCAGGCTCGATGCAGTCTCCGTTGCCGGATATAAGGAGAGAATGTTTCTTGTCTGCCACAGCCAGCAATGCCTCAAGCCTGCGCAGGACCCTGTCCGTTCTCCATTCTTTTGACAGTTCTACTGCCGCCCTGGGCAGGTTTCCGCTGTGCTGTTCGAGTTTGGTCTCGAATCTTTCAAAAAGTGTAAGGGCATCCGCGGCTCCTCCCGAAAACCCGGTTAAGACCTTGCCGTTGTACATCCTGCGCACTTTGACTGCGGACTGTTTCATGATGGATGCCTGCTGAGTTATCTGTCCATCCCCGCCTATGGCAACTTCTCCTCCATGCCTTACTGATAAAATTGTCGTGTGTCTCATCTTTGATTGCGAATCTTCAATTACGAGTTGACTTCTTTCGCCTTCTCTATTCCTAATTCGTAATTCATAATTCATAATTGTTTCCTCATTGCCAACGATTAAGCTCACCCGCCCCGAACGCTTTCGGGGTCGGGTGCCGTGATTGATTGAGCCCATTTTATGGATTAAGACTTCTGGCAACTTCATCGAGAGATGTCGCAGGTTCGTTCTTAGACTTTTCTTTTTCCTTCCTCAATTCTTTTAGATCCTCGAAATCCTCTAACGCCTCTCGAATGGACAGAAACTCCTCGTAAGGCAATACAACAAATTCCTTCCTGCCCTGTCTCTCGATAACTTGTGGATGGATAGTCATAACTGCCCCCTATTTGTATGCTTCTTTTCGATGACGAATACGGTAAACGACTACTCTCTTCTCCTCCACCTCGAAGAGAATACGCCAATCTCCTGCTCGCAGTCTATATTCCGGGGTATAATTTGTCAATTTCTTTATGTCTCCCTCAAGATTGCTCTCAAGGATCTTCAACTTCTCAACTATTCTTTTTCCCTGCTCTTTTGGTATACCATTCAAGTCCTTGATAGCCTTTGGTTTTAATTCAACTTGGTATTTCATAGTTTGTCAATATCCAATGGTGTGGTTTTTCCTTGCCCGTGAGCCTCAATTGCTTCATCGGCAAGTTGGCCAAGTCCGTCTTCAGATCCAGCAAACGCTCGGTCCCATTTCTTTTCAGCCTCAAGTTCTTCCAATAGCCACTTTGCCAACGCGTTTTGCTCAATGCCTGGAAGCTTTGAAGCATCCTCAAATGCTTTCTCTAACAGTTTTGTCATGATTCACCTCTCTTCCTTTCCTACGGTACTGTCAAAAACCTCTCCTTTCCCCCGGTCAAGCCGGAGGACATGTTTATGCCTGTCATTCCCGTGAAAACGGGAATCCAGAAAACGCCACAGTCGTGCTGGAATCCTGGATTCCGCATCAAGTGCGGAATGACATTTCCGCAATGATGAGTTTCTCTCCCCCCTTTTTGCCTGACTGGACAGGCCCCTTAATTAGCCCAAGTCCAGGCAGGCAGGGCACTTAGCATAATCTCGCGTTTGCCAATCTTTCATATTCTTTGCCAACTAATTTTGCTCTTCCTTTGACTCCAAGCCCTGACCAATGAGGAATAATTTGCTTCTTGGGCCAATATTTCTTTTTTAGCTTTTCAATCTTACTTGCCTCACCATTTTTATTTACCAATGACTGTTGGATTGTAGTCCTAATATTGATATCGGGATTTTTTATTGAGAAATCAACAGCTTGGACAGTACCTGCATAGAATGCTTTTGCTCCTTTTTCTATTGTTTTTGATTTCATATTTAATATTTATGTAGTTATAACATCAATTATTGAACTTTTGCTACTACGCCACTCCCAGAATGACAGAATAGGCATACGCAAAAATTAAGGTCGCTGTGTATAATTCGTAATTCATAATT
>JAUVJM010000098.1 GCA_030596585.1 bacterium | reverse complement strand
TGCTGCGCAAAGCCGGATTCTGCATTAGTGTAGGAGAGAGATGTTATTTCCCGAGCATTGATGATAAAGAACTTGAGCCGATGCTAATCCGGGCTCAGGAAATACCGCGGTATGTCCGGGACGGAGCTCTCGACGCAGGACTTACCGGAAAAGACTGGATTGAAGAAAGCGGAGTTTCGGTGAAAGAAGTTGCTGAACTTGCATATTCAAAGAAGGAATTCAAACTCGTCAAATGGGTACTGGCAGTTCCTGAATCCTCCGGAATAAGGACAGCGGCGGGTCTCAAAGGAAAAAAGATTGCGACGGAACTTGTCAACGTTACGAAAAGATATCTGAAAAAACACGGGGTGAAAGCAGAAGTCGAATTCTCATGGGGTGCAACGGAGGCTAAGGTTCCGGACCTGGTAGATGCAATTGTGGAGTTGACAGAAACCGGAAGTTCCCTGAGAGCCCACAACCTGCGCATAATTGATACACTGCTAACCTCAACAACAAGACTTATTGCCAACAAGAATAGCTGGGAAAACAAGTGGAAAAGAGAAAGAATTGAGAACATCGGTGTGCTTCTGAAAGGGGCATTGCTTGCTGAGGGAAAAGTGGGGCTTAAGATGAACGTCCCCGACACCAAACTTAAGAAGATTCTTTCGATTCTGCCGGCAATGAGAACGCCAACGATATCCGGACTGAGCGGAAAAGGCTGGTCGGCAGTTGAAACAATAGTTGATGAACGCACCGCGCGGGACATCATCCCGAAGTTGAAAAGAGCAGGTGCGCAGGGTATCATTGGCTACCCTCTCAACAAGGTGATTTATTAGGTTAGCGGGCTAAAAGCTGAGAAATGGAAGAGATAAGGATAGACTGCCCCGCAAAGATAAACCTTTTTCTGAAAATCCTCTCGAAGAGAACCGACGGCTACCACGAAGTAATAACGGTCATGCAGACAATTGATATGCATGACCGGCTTCTTTTCAGGGAGAAGAAAAGCGGTATCAGCATACAATGCCGCGAGGCTTCAGTTCCCACCGACGAGAACAATCTCGTTTTCAAAACGGCACAGCTCCTGCTAAATGAGACCGGCGCCAGGCGCGGTGTTGAAGTCGAAATACAGAAACAAATACCGGTCGCCGCAGGTCTCGGCGGAGCAAGCAGCGACTCCGCCGCCGCATTCATCGCCTTAAACCGGATGTGGAATCTGGGGTTAACAAAAGGAGATTTGGCCGGTCTCTCAAGTAGAATTGGAACCGACGTCGCGTTTTTCGTTCATCTTGCCAGGGACGATTTTTCCGGCTTCTCCGGCGGAACGTCTCTCGGCAAAGGCAGAGGAAACGAAATGACATGTCTCACACCGTTACCTCCCATCTGGTTGGTCCTGGTTGCTCCAGCGTTTGCCGTGTCCACAAAATGGGTTTATGAAAACCTGAATTTCAAATTGACAACGAAGGGCATGGATTCTAAAATGATTGAAGAGGCATCGAAAACCGGAGACATACGCCTGATTTCAAAACTTCTATTCAACAGACTGGAAGAAACCGTCATCCGAAAACATCCGGTAATCGGGCAAACGAAGGAAGAACTCCTCCGAAAAGGAGCTATCGCAAGCCTGATGACCGGCAGCGGCCCGGTCGTATTCGGACTTGCCCCGGACGAGAACAAAGCACGGGAAATCGCAGAGGGAATTTCGACTAACAGAAAGGAGGACCAAATATATGTAACAAAAACTACGTAGGGGGAGGCTTATAACCGTTTAGCCGCCAACAACGTGAGGAGGTTAAGCCAGTGGAAATCACAGAAGTCAAAATTTATCTCAGGGAAAGACAGGACAGGAAACTCAAAGCATACGCAACACTGACTTTCGACAATGCATTCGTTGTCCGCGACATCAGGGTGATCGATGGAAGAAAAGGCTTGTTTGTCGCCATGCCGAGCCGCAAGCTGAGAGAAAACTGCCCCCGTTGCAGCCGTAAGAATGTGATTGGCAGCAGGTTCTGCAGTTACTGCGGGACAAACCTCGAGGCTATAAGCAAACCCCAGCAGCCTGAACGACAACAAGGTGAAGCGAGAAAAGAAGAACACCGCGACATTGCCCATCCGATAACCACAGAAGCCAGAGAATCTATACAGAGAACTGTGCTTGAGGCATTTGAAAGGGAAAAAGCTGCAGCTCCATCGGCAGAGGAAGCAACAGCAATAACAGAAGCAGAAACCCCGCCTCAACCAGAGCAACAAGAAAGCCTCATAAATGAGGCAACTACACTTTAGGGTGACCACTTGCAAGCAGTCATCTTGTAGCTGCTCCCGGCCCCGACGCAGGTCGGGGGATTTATCGAGCTAACGAGCCATTTATACTTTTCTGGTAAAAAGTTATGGGGCGTCGTCAAGTGGTAAGACACAGGCCTTTGGAGCCTGGATCGGAGGTTCGAATCCTCCCGCCCCAGCCAAAATAGGGACACATCCCCCATTTCCGGGAAAGTAGTTGCAGAGCTTGCTCTGCCAAGCTTGTCCCAGCGGAAGCGGGGGCAAAGTAAACTTTGCAACTACGCCTATACTTCTGATGACTTAATAGTTACTCCTTATCTTATCCGCTCTTTTTCCAACCTGTCCTTATCTTTGTACCTGCACTCATCAACATAGGTGCCTTCCCAAAACCTCTCAAACTGATCTTCGTATTCCTGCGCCAGTTTTCTTGAACGTATTATTAGCAGATTCTCATCGTTCTTAAGGTCAGCGGCAACAGTCCAGTTAAAAGAACCGGTTATAACCTTGCCTCCGTCAATAATACAGAACTTATCATGCATAAGCCCCGCACCATCCTCATATTTGACAGAAACGCCCTTGCCTTCAAGGTATCTTCCCTTGGAGTATTTCCCGCTTCTCTGGCTTTCATCGAGATAAACCCTTACTCCAACCCCACGCTCCTTTGCTCGTACAAGAGCTTGAGCAAGAATCCTATTTGTGAAATAATAGACGGCGGCATCGATTGACTCCTGTGCCTCGTTCAGATGATGGAAGATCTGAGCCGCGCAATCGTCCCGCGGAGAAAACAGGACTTCGACTTTTGTCCCGAACGTACGTGCGAGAAAGAGTAAGACAAGAAGGAAAGCTAAAAGGGAAAGGTATACGGGAGCTGCATTGCTGAATTTTCTGCGCGACAAGATATCCCTCACGAAACTTGCAGGAAAATGTTTTTGGGATCGCTCTGCTAGTGCAGCGTTTTATAATTAGCTTGGACTATAGCCTGTGTCATTGCGAGTAGCGACAGCGGCGAAGCAATCTCTTGGTTTGCTTCGCTTCGCTCGCAATGACGTGTTTTGAATAAGTTAGCATCTTGGTGAAACACTACATCTGCGTGAGTATGGAGCCCACGGAGGGCTTCGAACCCCCGACCTCAGCATTACGAATGCCGTGCTCTACCAACTGAGCTACGTGGGCTTACTTGACTTCTGTATCTTTATCTTTTCGTTCCGTTTCTCAGCTCTCGGATGCCTCTTTCTCTTTCAGCTTCTTCTCAAGCTCCGTCACTTGCTGTTTGAGACCCTCCTTCTCGCCCTTCTTCACCATCCCGCCTACCTTGCCCATCATCCCAAGGCCGCAGAGCATTAGCAGGACGCTCATCCAAGAAACCCCAAGAACAGGAATCTTCTCTTGAAAGACTATGATAACGCCCACGTCTCCAAGGTAGGACAAAATAGCCATCGCTACAACCACAAATGCCCATCCTATCATAACTCTTCGCCTCCTTTCAAAAGCCTATCTCCCGCATACCGGGATTATAGCTCACAAGGGCAAAGATTTCAACCGCTTTTCACTTTCGCGGATTTCTGAATTGACATTGCTCCGGTTTTGGCATAGTTTATGTCTGGACATGTAAACATCTACAAGGAGGAGACGCCATGCAAAAAGCTAAACGTTTACCGGCAGGCAGGAAGACTAAACCCTACGCCCCCACATTCGGAGTGTTTGCTACATGCGACCCGCGCGTTGATACGCCATCCCGGCAAAGAGCCGCAAACATTGTAGAGATGGTAGCCGGCACCATTGCCGACGCCGTAACCATGCCGGACAAAACACCGGCACCGGTGGTCTGGTCACCAACACTGGTAGATGGAGAAGTCCAGGCTGACATTGTCGCACGCCAGTTTCGCCAGGCAGGGGTAGACATTCTCGTCTGCGCGCCCGATACCTGGGCATTTCCGCAGTTGAGCCTGATTTCACTACTGCAGCAGTTCCCCGCCGATACGCCTTTGAATCTCACCTGCGGCAACAGCGGACCCAAACCGGGGGTCGTTTTCACACACGCGGCAAGCGGAGCCATCTCCCAGTACGGACGGCTGATTCACATAAACGTAGGCACCTGGCCTGACAGGGGACTGAAACCAAAGATGACAAAGGAGACAGCTGCCAGGCTCATTGACTGGTGCTACGGCGCATTGACGAAGCAGGCACTTAAAGGAAGAAGAGTGGTAATCCTTGGTCATGACTCCATGGGAATGGAAACAGCACTCGCTCACGTTATCCCAACACGCAAGATTTTCGGAATTGAGATTACGAGACTGGATATGAAACTCTTCTCCGATATGCTTCAGAAACAGGCATACAATAAGAAAGAACTCACGAGCCTCCGCGGCTGGCTTGAGAAGATGCTCGGAGACCGGATTGAGCTGCGTAACGAGGAAGATAGCTGCCGTCTTGATAAAAGTTTAGCCATGTACCTAATCAAGCGCGACCTTATGCAGGAACTGAATGCCGTCGGGGGCGGATTCATGAGCCAGTTGGAATGGGGCTCCGATATGCGCGGTATTCCCCTGCCCGTTGCCGATATCATGGAATCACTGTTCAATTCCACTTTCGACCACAACGGAC
>JAUVJM010000031.1 GCA_030596585.1 bacterium | reverse complement strand
TTTGATAGAAATTCATTGACAAGCTTTTGGATATTTTGCTATACTTATGATGACGGACGAGTCAGTCCGCTTAAGAGAGACTGCAAAATGAAGATTGCGAATAAAGCGAAGAAAAAAGAACTTGTTGAAATGAGGCAAAAGCAGATACTCGATGTCGCGGCTGAAGTTTTCTCCAAGAATGGATATGCCCGTGCCGATATTGATGAGATAGCAAATCTGGCAGGCTTAGGCAAAGGTACAATTTATCGGTATTTCAAAAGTAAAAAGAATCTTTTTTTGTCTGTTGCAGACAAAGGCATAGGGAACTTAAAAAATTTGGTGTTAGAAGCGATGGCAAAGGAAAAAGAGCCAATAGATAAAGTCAAAAAAGCGATAGAGGCATATTTAAGATTTTTTGAAGAGCATTCAAACCTTATCGGAATATTAATCCATGAACAGAGTGAATTTCAGAAGAGGATACAGAAAAGATATTTTGACCACTATTATGGGCACATCAATAAGATGGAGGAAGTATTCCATCAGGGTATAGCGAAGGGTCAGATAAAGAAGATAGATGTCAGAGGAGCAGTTGGTATTTTGACGAATATGCTTAATGGCCTCGTCTATATGTGGCAGATGGAAGGCAGAAAGTACCCGGTTATGAAAAAGCTTCCCATGCTTCTAAAAATATATCTTACAGGAATAGTTGAGGACAAGCAATCAGGAGAGGTTTGCAAATGAAATATGCCGTTGCACTTCTATTACTTCTTTTGCCAATACATTCCGATGCTCAAAAATCTAAAGCAAAATCTGAGGTGCTCACTTTAGAAGAAAGTATAGAGATGGCACTAGAGAATAATCACAGTTTACGAGCCGCCTCGGAAAAAATTACCGGGGCTGAAGAAAAAAGCCGGGAAGCAAAAACCTTCTTTTTGCCAAAACTCAAAGTGGAATCTTCTTATGCTCATTTAGGCGAGGCTCCAAGTTTAGCACTGGAGGCAGGCATTCTTACCCCCCAAGCTCTATCAATAGCGATGGGCGATGATAATATGTATAGTGCACAGGCTGTAGCTCAACAGCCTCTTTTTACAGGGGGCAAAATCTCTTCCCTGAATAAGCAGGCAAGAAACAATTTAGAAGCTACGAAGTATAATTATGAGGAAGTAAAGCAGAATTTAATCTTACAGGTTAAAGAAGCCTATTTGGGAATTTTAGCAGCAGAGAAATTTAAGAAGGTCTGCCAGGATGCAGTAGAGCAGATGAAAGCGCATCTGGAGACAGTAGAAAGTCTCCATAACGCCGGCACCATTTCAAATATTGACCTTTTAAGAACTGAAGTACAATTGGCAAATGCAGAGCAGGCGTTCATCAAAGCTGAAAATGGAGTTGAGTTAGCAAAGTCTCTATTCAATACCATATTAGGCAGAAATCTAAACTTGCCGGTAGTAGTGGTTGATGTGTTTGGAGTTATGGGGGAAGAAGATAATTTAGACCAGCTAATTGATGAAGCGCTTGAACATCGGCCTGAGATTTATAAAATGAGACACAATATTCAGATGGCTGAGGCTGGTGTCGGCGTAGCCCAGAGTAACTACTGGCCGCAGGTTGGACTTTTCGGAAACTATAGATATCACAAAGGCGGTGAACCTACTATAGAGTGGGAAGAAGATTGGATGGTGGGAGTAAGTGTTAGTATGGATATCTGGAATTGGGGTGAAACTAAAGCACAGGCAGGTCAGGCAAAAGCTGTATTAAGAGAACTGGAACACCTCGAAGCTCAACTAAAAGATGGAATTGCTCTGGAGGTGAAGGGCGCCCGGTTAAATCTGGAAGAGGCAAAGAAGAGAATTAAGGTATCAGAGAAAACGGTAATTCAAGCTGGAGAAAGCCTAAATAGTGCGCAAATCGGGTATAAGAATGGCCGGGTAGATAATGTAGAAGTGTTGGCGGCTCAATTGGCTTTAACCCAAGCCAAGACAAATCATCTTGAGGCAATGTATAACTATATTCTGAGTCAGGCAAGATTACAAAAGGCGATAGGTAAATCAGGGGGCAAAGAATTATGAAGAAATCTATAATCTGGATATTGATTATTTTTTTAGCAGCATTGGGCGGTTTTAGAATTATTAAAGCTATAAAGGAAAATAATGATGATGGACAAGAAAAAGTGAGGGTTTCCGCTGTTAGGGTGACCCAGGTTACAAAAGGGGATGTCGAGGACAGAATATCCTGTGTAGGCAACATTGCCGGCCAGGAAATGGTGACCTTGATGAGCAAAGTCCCGGGAAAGATTGACGGTTTTCTTGTTGAGGAAGGTGATAAAGTAAAAAAGGGTGATATCCTGGTATTGATTGACAGGGACGTAGAAGGGATGAAATACGAAAAGGCCCCAATTAAGTCTCCGATTGACGGGATGGTGATGAAGAAATTTCTGGATGAAGGTTCTCAGGTTGAACCGAGTGTAAGTCCGATGATGAGAATCCCTGTAATTATGGTAGCCAATATCGATACGGTAAAGGTGCTGGTAAATGTTTCTGAGAAATATTTAGGTAAACTAAAAGAAAAAGCCGAGGCAGAGATTAAAGTAGATGCCTACCCCGCTGAAGTCTTCCAAGGTGAAGTTACAAAGATTGCTCCTCTGATTGATCTTGCTACGCGGACATCCGAGGTGGAAATAAAAATCTTTAACGAAGAACACCGGCTTAAACCGGGAATGTTTGCCAGAGTAAGCATCACATTAGAGAAAAAAGAAGATACCCTGATCGTGCCTATCAAGGCAGTGCTCAGCGAAAACAGCCAAAAGTTTGTCTTTGTAGTTAATGGTAACGTAGCTCATAAGAAAGAAGTAGGGACGGGAATATATCAAAAAGATTCTGTCGAAATAGTTGAGGGATTAAAAGAGACTGATTTGGTAATTGTCGAAGGTAACTACGGCTTAAAAGATAGCACTGAAGTAGAGATAAACAGGAATTAAATATGAGATTACCTGAATTTTCTGTAAATCGCTCAGTTACGGTCTTGATGTTAATTGGCATCATTGTTGTCCTGGGAGCAATTTCCCTGTCGAGGTTATCGGTAGAGGTTATGCCCGATTTGACCTATCCTACAGCTTCAGTTATCACCGCCTACGAAGGTGCCGCTTCTGAAGATATAGAAACCCTGGTCACTAAACCAATTGAGTCAGCGGTAAGTAAAGTCAAAAACGTTAAGACCGTAGATTCCGTTTCCCAGGAGGGAATTTCCATTGTAATGGTGGAGTTTGAGTGGGGTACCAACATAGACTTTGCCGCTCAGGATGCGCGTGATGCCATCGGGGTAATTGAGGATTTTCTCCCTGAGGGTATAGATAGTCCTATCGTTGTCAAATTTGACCCATCGCTTATTCCAGTGATTGCTTACGGTATCACGGGAGAGCACGATTTAAGAAATTTAAGAACTCTGGCCAAGGATCAGATAAAAGACCGTCTTGAAATGGTTGATGGTGTGGCCAACTGTATGATTATGGGCGGAAGGGAAAGGGAAATT
The DNA here is from genome assembly GCA_030596585.1 of bacterium. GTDB lineage: Bacteria > NPL-UPA2 > JAUVJM01 > JAUVJM01 > JAUVJM01 > JAUVJM01. The sequence continues at coordinate 9,120 of JAUVJM010000031.1, read as the reverse complement.
CAAGTAAGGGTTGATAGAGAAAAACTTGAAGCGCTCAATATCCCTATTCAGCAGGTAATATCCACTTTAAGATACGAGAACCTTGACCTCTCCGGCGGACACATTACCAGAGCCTACACAGAGTATCTCCTGCGCACACTGGGAGAATTTGAAAATTTGAACCAGATAAGGGACACAGTAATTACTGTCAGAAATCAGGTGCCTGTGTATCTAAAAGACTTTGCCGAGGTTTATGACACCCACACCGAAATCAGAAACTATAGCCGCACGAACAAAAAGAACGGTCTCATCTTAGCCGTCATCAAGGAATCCGGAGCAAATGATTTAAAGGTAGTTAATGGTGTAAAGAGGAAACTGAAAGAGATAAGAAACGACCTCCCTTCCGACATTGAAATATATACCGCCCTGGATCAGGGAAGAATAACCCAACTGATGATTTCTACCACTGCAAGCGACGCTATCTGGGGCGGACTTTTAGCAGTTGTGATCCTCTTTCTATTTTTGCGTAATTGGAGACCAACATTAACCATTGCCATGTCTATCCCATTGTCTATCCTCGCCACCTTTATTGCTCTATATTTCCTTGGCTACAGCCTGAATATAATGACAATGAGCGGTCTTGCTCTGGGTGTTGGGATGCTCGTCTCCAATGCCATCATTGTCATTGAAAACATTTTTCGGCATTTGGAGGAAGGCAAAAACAGAAAGCAGGCAGCCATTGTGGGCACAAGTGAAGTAGGCATGGCTATTACTGCCTCTACCCTTACTACCATTGCTGTTTTTTTGCCCCTAATCTATGCCACGGGTATTGCAGGAAGACTTTCCCGGGGACTGGCTATTACTGTTACCTTCGCACTTATCGGTTCTTTGTTTACTGCACTTACCTTAATCCCCATGATGGCTTCTAAGATATTCAAAAAGGAGAAGTCCGGGAAAGACTATGAGCGCAATTTTGGCGAGAGGGGATTTAAATTTTTAAAAAGTTGGTATGAGAGAACTCTTATCGCTGCCCTTCGCCATCGCATCAAGGTTTCCGTAGTATCCGCAGGCCTATTCATCCTGAGTATGTGCCTTTTACCATTTGTAGGCAAAGAATTTATGCCGGCAATCGACCCCGGGTTAGTTATAGTTAAGGTTAAGATGCCTGTTGGCACAAGCCTTGAGGAAACAGACCGAGTAGTCCAGATGGTAGAGGATGTTATGATACGCCGGAAAGAAGGCGATGTCCTGGGAACCTTCACCGGTTTAATGGAAGGCACAAAATTAGATGTGGCTTTCAGTGGCAGCGGGATAGGCAATACGGGAGTGAATGAGGCAATGATATTCGCCCATTTAGTTGATAAGAGTAAACGAAAACGTTCAAGTCTGGAAATTCAAGACAGCATCCGGAAACAATTTCCACGGATAGAGGGCGCCAGGATAGAATTTATCGATCTGGCGAGATTTATTACATCGGGAGGAACCGGCCAGATTCCTATTGAGATAAAAATGTTCGGCAAAGATCTGGCAAAACTTGAATCAATAGCTCGTGAGATTATGGCCAAGATAGAACCTGTTGAAGGGCTTTATGATATAGATACTACCCTTCGCCGTGGCAAGCCGGAATTGCAGCTTGTGATAGATAGAGATAAGGCATCTCAGTTAGGATTAAATGTCGGTCAAATAGCTTCCACTATGCGGGCCAATTTCGAAGGTCAGGTCGCCACGCGCTATCGAAGCGCCGGTGATGAATTCGATCTGCGCGTTCAGTATAGAGATGAAGATGCTCAAAGCTTCGATGATGTAAGACGTGCGGTCATTTTCTCACCCGCAGGTTCCCTGCACCATTTAGAGGATGTGGCAAAAGTTATAGAAGGCAAAGGCCCCGTTAAACTTTACAGGGAGAATCAAAAAAGAAAGGCGTCTGTTACTGCCAACTTTTCCGGAAGAGATTTAGGAAGTATATTAAGTGACATAAGAGCCGGGATAAAAGAAATAAATCTGCCCCCGGGATATTTTGTTGAATATGGCGGGGAGGCAAAACGCATGCATGAAACATTCATTGCCCTGGGCACTGTATTTATTTTAGCAATTCTGTTAGTTTATATGATTATGGGTGCACAGTTTGAATCGTTAGTCCATCCCCTTACGGTAATGTTCACAGTCCCATTTGGAATAACAGGCGTAATTTTAATACTATTATTAACCGGCAATAGTCTTTCCATGGTTTCTCTTCTGGGTATCATTATCCTTGCAGGCGTTGTAGTTAATAACGGCATCGTCCTTGTGGATTACGTTAACCAACTTAGAGCCAAAGGCATGAGTAAAGATGAAGCGCTTATCCAGGGCGGTGTTACCAAGCTAAGGGCAGTTCTATTAACAACAGCCACCGCCACATTTGGAATGCTTCCTATGGCTATAAGCAGATCAGAAGGCTCAGAGTTAAGATCTCCTATGGCATTAGCAGTTATCGGAGGGTTATTAGTCTCCACTTTCTTAACGTTGGTAATCGTTCCCACCGTTTACAGCATCTTAGATGATATTGCCCACCGAACCAGAAAAGAAGTAAGCAAGAGATTAGTCGGATGACGAGGGCTAAGAGATTGCCGCACAACGAGATTGACAGCTTGCTAAAGTGACAACGCCCCTTGGAAACAGGAAATGGTTGGAAACCCTATATAGAATCCTGAAAAATCGATTCGATTCTTCGGCGCATTGGGCCCACCGGTTATTTTACAATCTTGAGAATCTCCTTGAACCGGGTGCCCCCTGCCACCTTGAGTAGTTCAAACAGAGCAGTCTCCGTACTCGTCAAACTGATGTTAGCATCCCTCATCTTCTGTAAGCCAATCTCTCTGTCCTCCGCAGTTCTTGAAGAAACAGCATCAGTCACGACCTGGACATCATATTCCAGGTCCATAAGATCTACTGCTGTCTGATAAATGCAGATGTGTGTCTCAATCCCTGCAATCAAAACCTGACTGCGATTTGAAGCTTTCAGCGCCTGCATAAAGCGGTCATTCCGGCAGCAACTGAAACTCAACTTGCTAATAGGCTGAATATCAGACAAAAGGCTCGCAACCTCAGGAATTGTCGGCCCCAGCCCCTCGGGATTCTGTTCCACCCAGAGAAGGGGAACTTCTAAAACCTGAATCCCTTTGATAACCTTTTGCAGGTTTTCGAAAAGACGCTTTTTCTCATACATCAAATGCGCCAGCTTGCCCTGAACATCAACTATTACCAGAACAGTCTTCTCTAACGTGAGCATGCTGTGTCCTCCTACCTTTCATATATGATTACTGTAACGTCAAGTCCCCCATATTATATCCGGAACGCAAGTAAAAGACAGGTCTTTTTGAAAATTTCGGATTTTTTACTTGACAGGAATTGCGGCCTGCGGTAAAATTCAAAGTGGTTAGAAAAAGCACGGGGTAGTGCTTGAACCCGGCGTGTCGCGCGGGGTGAAGAAGGGGAACAACGGGCGTTCTAAAGAACGCCTTTTTTTGTTGCACCTTCTTTCAAGGTTAGAGAAGTCAGACAACGGCGTTCAATTTGGTGCCATGACGGCAGATAAATTGGGCGCCATTTTTTGTTAATTAAGGGCTTACTAAAGAGAGGAGGAGAAGAAATGTTTAGAAAAGGGAAGATGCTGGCAATGCTTTCGTTGTGCTGTATCCTTGCGGCGGGAGCTGTTGATGCGTCAGTGGAAGAAGGGATACTTGAGGACTCACCTGTAGAGGTAACTGCGGACATCGCCGTGAACTCCAAATACCTCTGGAGGGGATTTATGCTGGACGACGATCCGGTAATGCAGCAGGGAATATACGTAAGCGCTTGCGGATTTACCATTAGCGTGTGGGGAAGTATGGATATCAGAGCCGATGACAGCCTGAATTCTGACGAGGTTGACTACGCTGTAGATTATACATATGAGGGCGATAGGTTCAATCTGTCAGTAGGACATACTTACTACGATTTTCCTCCGGCTGATGCGTCAAGCAAAGAATTTTACGTCGGGGTTGGGCTGAACGCAGCTTTATCGCCGACTCTGACCTGGTTCCGCGACTATGGCGAGGAAGATTCTGGCAGCGGAGACGGAGATTATGTGTCACTGGAGTTGGGACATAGTTTACCCCTGGGCATTAGCCCGGTCAGTTTGGATATCACCGGCCGCATGGGATACAACAGTGAGCTGTTCATTGACGGTGAAGGGGGCGACATCGCCCTGGGCATAGGCTTGAACATTCCCCTGACCGGGAAAATATCCTTCAGCCCAAACGTAAGCTATTCCATGCCCTACGGGGACATGGAAGACCCGAATGACGGCAATCAAGACAATGAGTTCTATGGCGGATTCTCGTTGACGTTTGACTTCTGAGTTCAGAAAGGAGGATAAGAATGTTTGTGAAAACAATAAGGTTAGTGACAATATTAGCGGCATTTGCTGCTATGGGAACGTGTGCATTCCCCTCATCCGCTTTTGCGGGTGAGACAACGGCAGAAACCAATGCAGTGGCAATTGACACGGTCTGGGTGTTGATAGCGGCGTTTCTGGTCTTCTTTATGCAGCCGGGCTTTGCCATGGTCGAGACAGGTTTTACGCGGGCAAAGAACGCAGCCAATATCCTGATGAAGAATCTTATGGACTTCTCCATAGGCTCGATTGCATTTTGGCTGATTGGTTTCGGCATAATGTTTGGCACAACTGCTTTCGGACTCTTCGGAACAAATGGGTTCTTCCTCAGCAGTGCCAATCCCTCGACAGCCGACGGGCAATGGCAGTTTGCCTTCTGGATGTTTCAGGTGGTTTTCGCCGCCACGGCGGCAACCATCGTTTCTGGAGCAATGGCTGAGAGAACAAAATTTCCCGCATACTTGTTCTATTCGTTTTTCATATGCGCTTTAATCTACCCAGTCGTAGGACACTGGATCTGGGGAAACGGCTGGCTCGCAAGCAAAGGTTTCATAGACTTCGCGGGTTCCACAGTGGTTCACTCAGTTGGCGGCTGGGCCGCCCTCGCCGGAGCAATCCTGGTCGGGCCGAGATTGGGTAAGTACAACAAGGACGGAACATCCAATGCCATCCCGGGGCACAATATGCCCCTGGCAGCACTGGGAGTGTTTATCCTGTGGTTCGGATGGTTCGGCTTTAACGCAGGGAGCACAACGTCAGGCACGAACTTGAGCATTGCAACCATTGCAGTAACCACTAACTTAGCGGCTGCCGCAGGAGCAATCACTGCCATGTTCACTGCCTGGTTCAGATTCGGAAAGCCTGACACCAGTATGGCGCTGAACGGCGCCCTGGCAGGATTAGTAGGCATCACCGCTCCCTGTGCATGTGTCTCTCCACTGAGCGCCATTATCATAGGGGCAGTAGCGGGAACACTGGTGGTGTTGAGCGTTGAGTTTATAGACAAGGTCTTGCACGTAGACGACCCCGTTGGCGCAATATCGGTTCACGGCATCTGCGGCGCATGGGGAACGCTCTCCGCGGGACTTTTTGCCGAAGCGGCTTACGGGCAGTCAAGCGGCGTGGGTGCCGTTAACGGTCTTTTCTTTGGAGGAGGATTATCACAATTCATCACCCAATTGATAGGCGTGCTATCCATATTCGCCTGGGTTTTTGGAACTGCGCTGATTCTTTTCTACGTTCTCAGAAAGACCGTCGGACTCAGGGCTTCTGATGAAGACCAGTTGAAGGGAATGGACATCAGCGAGCACGGCATGGAATCCTATGCAGGATTCCAGATATTTACTACGGAATGACGAGAGGAGGCGAACGAAGATGAAACTGATTATAGCCATGATTCAACCCCACAAGCTCCCTGACGTCAAAAAAGCTCTGTACGATGCAGACGTGTTCAAGATGACCGTCACCAATGCTCTTGGCTGCGGGCAGCAAAAAGGGTATACTGAAACCTACAGAGGGGTTATCCATCAGGTAAACCTCTTGAAAAAAGTAAGGCTCGAGATAGCAGTCAATGAAGACTTTATTCAGCCAACCATTGACGCTATCATAAGAGGGGCCAAAACCGGCAAGATTGGTGACGGGAAGATATTTGTGCTGGAGCTTTCGGAGTGCATAAGAATAAGGACGGGAGAAAAAGGTCCCGAGGCTGTCGGGTGAACCCCCACTCTGACTCTCGCCCACAAGAGGAGAGAGAAACTCATCATTGCAGAAATGTCATTCCGCACTTGATGCGGAATCCAAGATTCCAGCACGACTGCGGCTTTCTCTGGATTCCCGTTTTCACGGGAATGACAAGCATAAAAAGAAGATGTTTTTGACATTACCGAAATTAGCGAAAGGAGAAAGGAAATGGCTAAGAAAACCAAAGAAGATGTTATGAAAATGGTCAAAGAAAAGGACGTTAAATTTGTCAGATTATGGTTTACGGATATCCTGGGACAGGTCAAGAGTTTTGCCATAACCGATAATGAACTGGAAAACGCTCTGGAAAATGGCATGGGTTTTGACGGTTCTTCCATCACGGGGTATCAGTCAATCGAAGAAAGCGATATGATCGCCATGCCTGACCCGGCTACTTTCCAGATACTTCCATGGAGACCGAAAGAAAAAGCGGTCGCCCGAATGATATGCGATATCCTGACCCCGGACAGAGAGCCTTACAGCGGCGACCCTCGCTACGTATTGAAGCGTGCGCTGAAAAGAGCAAGCGATATGGGATTTGACCATTTCTTTGTCGGTCCCGAATTAGAGTATTTCTATTTCAAGAACGACCAGACAGCCGAGGTTCTGGATAAGGGCGGCTACTTTGATTTGACGACTCTGGATGTAGCGAGTGACATCCGCAGAGATACAGTCTTATCTCTCGAGAGCATGGGAATTCCGATAGAGTATTCACATCACGAGGTAGGGCCGAGCCAGCACGAGATAGACATGAGATACTGCGACGCTCTTGATATGGCTGACTATGTCATTACCTACCGGGTCGTGGTAAAGGAGATAGCCCAGAAATACGGCGTATATGCCACTTTTATGCCAAAACCAATATTCGGCGAGAACGGAAGCGGCATGCACATTCACCAATCGCTCTTCAAGGGCGAGAAGAATGCATTCTTCTCCAAAGATGCCAAATACCATCTGAGCGATACTGCCGAGAAATTCATCGCCGGACAGCTCAGGCATGCAAGAGAAATGAGCGCTGTGTTTGCGCAATGGGTAAACTCTTACAAAAGGCTCGTCCCGGGATATGAGGCGCCTGTTTACATTGCGTGGTCAAACAGAAACCGCTCAGCGCTGATTCGTGTACCCGCCTACCATCCGGGCAAGGAAAAAGCTACCAGAGCAGAACTCAGATGTCCCGACCCCGCGTGTAACCCTTACCTCACGTTTGCCGCAATACTTCACGCTGGACTGGATGGAATAGAAAAGGAGTACAAACTGCCGGAGCCTATGGAGAAAAATCTGTATCACCTGTCCAGTGTGGAAAGAAAGGAATTGGGGATAGACTCCCTGCCAGGCAGTCTGGGAGAGGCAGTTCTCCTCGCTGAGGAAAGCGAACTTGTCAAAAAAGCATTGGGCGGGCACGTTTTCAGCAGGTTTGTCGAACTGAAGAGAAAAGAGTGGGAGGATTACCGAATACAGCTGACTAAATACGAGACTGACAAACTGCTCCCGATACTGTAGTATAGTGTTTCGAAAATATGTTTACAAAAATAAGGGGTGTCTGCAACCTTTAGGTTGCGCTGATTTACGCAGGCTAAAGCCCGCGACTACCAATAACGCATATGATGAAAATCTAAGCGGAATGTATTTGTGAAACAGCACAATAGCAAAGGTGATGATTTGGATAGATTTGGCGAAAAAGACATAAGTGGCTGCGGGATAGCCGGGATAATGGACCGGAACGGGAAGAGATTTCCGGGAACGGAAATTATCGCCTCAATCGCCTCCATGCGCGAGCGCTCCAACGGATTGGGAGGCGGTTTTGCCGCTTACGGAATCTACCCGGACTTCAAAGAGCACTGGTGTTTTCATATGATGTTTGAAAACAAATCCGCCATGGTCCAGACAGAGGAATACCTCAGGGACAACTACAAGATACTAAAAGACGAAATCATACCCACGAAAGAAGATAGAAAGGGGTCGCCGCAGAACAGGATTGACTATTTGCCAGAGGGGATTTTGGAGCGAGACAAGGAGCGAAGAGCGTCGCGTAGTCAAAGCACTACGCAAGCGATGAGAGACGCAGTCGCAGCCCAAAAGCAACCTGGCCCTTCGGGGAGTCCCGTCTTTGGGCCATTGCAGCGTTGCTCCTCGGTTATGTGCCGTACTCGGCACACCGCCCTCGTCGCGCCTTGCACTGACCTCAAATCTGGGACTCCAAATAGTCAATCCTGTTCTGTGGCTACCCCTAAGTACAGACCGCTTCTGTGGAGGTATTTCCTACAGCCCAAGAAAGAAAAGAGAGACCTGCATTATGACCTGACAGAAGAAGACTTTGTTGCCAAAACGGTATTTGAAATAAATAGCCAGGTTGAAGGGGCCTTTGCCGCATCAAGCGGCCGGAACATGGGTGTATTCAAGGGAGTGGGATATCCAGAGGACATAGGAAGATTCTACAGGTTAGAAGAATATGAAGCCTACATCTGGACAGCGCACGGCCGGTTTCCGACCAATACGGCTGCATGGTGGGGCGGCGCGCATCCTTTCGGACTTCTGGACTGGTCGGTTGTGCACAACGGAGAGATTTCATCCTACGGAATAAACAAAAGGTTCCTTCAGAATTACGGATATGTATGCTCATTTTCTACTGACACCGAAGTAATTACGTACCTTTTTGACCTCCTGGTAAGAAAACACAAGCTCACATTTGAGACAACATCCAACATCCTGGCTGCTCCTTTCTGGGACATTATAGAACGTGAATCGGAAAGAAGAAGAGAAACTCTGCAAACCCTGCGCATTATCTACGGGAGCGCACTGATCAACGGACCATTCAGTGTCATCGCAGCCAACAGTAAAACTATGGTGGGACTTAACGACAGGATTAAACTGAGACCACTGGTGGCAGCAACTTCCGGAAACAAGCTCTACATAGCCTCTGAGGAATCAGCGATACGAGAGGTTTGTCCTTCACCGGAGAAAGTCTGGATGCCACGTGCGGGGGAACC
>JAUVJM010000054.1 GCA_030596585.1 bacterium | reverse complement strand
GTTAAAAGACATCGTGTATTTGATAGAATAACGGCAAACGAATTATGCAAGCAGGCTGGCTTGGAGCGAAAATTCTAGGAATTCCCATTTCGCCTTTGTGCCTCAAAAGCGAAATTTTACGCGAAACATCCCCATCAAATACCTCAAAAGAGAAGAATGATTGCGCTTAATTGAGACTTCTCCACCCCCACCCGTGACTGAGGGATTATATGAGATTGGCGAATTTTCTTGTGTCGAGGGGGAATTGTTGGTAGCATTAGGTTTTGGCGGAGGGGACGATGGTATTGTATTTACAATGACACGCTTAAGCGGATATTTACGGAGAGAGAACACACAAGAAAGCCACGAAAGCTTTCAGGGTAACCACAAGAACAGACAGGAAAGAGAGTTTATAATTTCCTGCTATGAAATAGGCGAAAATGCATGAATGCAAGACTTGACCCCATTAAGATGAAATATGCTTTGCTGATTGGTGATGGGATGGCGGACAGGCCGCTGAAGATATTAGGAGGCAAGACTCCGCTTCAGACAGCCGGCACGCCCAACATGGATGAGATTGCCTCGGGGGGAATGCTCGGCCTGATTAAGACGGTTTCACGGAAAACAGGAAAAAGCAGTGATGTTGCCACTTTGTCCATCCTCGGGTATGAGCCTTCCAGATATTACACCGGCAGGGGACCTCTCGAAGCTGTGAGTATGGGAATGCGCCTCGGGAATCAGGATGTTGCTTTCAGATGCAATCTGGTTACGGTAGATGAGCGTTTAGTTGACTACAGTGCCGGCCATATTTCGACGGAGGAGGCGAAGGTACTGATAAAATTCCTAAACAGGAAACTAAAATGGGACGGCATCAAATTTCACGCCGGCGTTAGCTATCGGCACGTGGCGGTTGTTAGTGCCGGGAGGGCAAGGTTTTCCGGCTTTGACCCGGAATCATTGAGGTGCAAGGCTCCGCATGACATTGTGAACGAGCCTCTTGAGAAAGCTTTGCCCAGGGGTAAAGGAAGCGAGCTTTTCAGGGAGTTGATGTATGAGTCGAGAGGTTTGCTGGAGGGACATGAGATTAACGATGTGAGAAGCCAGTTGGGAGAAAATCCTGCGAACATGATATGGTTGTGGGGACAGGGCAGAAAGACTGAGCTTCCCCCGTTTGCGGTAAAGGGTGCGGTAATTTCGGCGGTAGACGTTGTCAAGGGCATTGGTCTCTGCGCCGGGTTGTCAGTTCTGGATGTGCCGGGGGTAACGGGTTACTTTGACACGGACTACGACGCCAAGGCGAGATATGCCATTGAGGCGCTGAAGAAATACGATTTTGTTCTTGTTCATGTTGAGGCACCCGATGAAGCGGGTCACATGGGGGATGTGCGTGCAAAAATTTCGTCCATTGAGGATTTTGATAGCAAAATTGTGGGACCTATCCTATCATATCTCAAGGGAATAGGGGATTACAGGGTGTGTGTTCTGCCCGACCATGCAACGCCTGTTCAGATGAAAACGCACGTGGAGGATATGGTTCCTTTTGCTATCTGCGGGACGGAGATAGATGGGCTGTCCGGACTGCCGTTCGATGAGGCATCAGCAAGGAAAAGCGGCGTGAGAATCTCTTTGGGGCACAAATTGATGGAACATTTTATTATTTGATAGCAAAAGGAGGCTGCTGGTCACTGACCACTGGTTGCTGTTTTAACATGGCTGTGATAGTTCAGAAATACGGAGGAACCTCGGTCGCGAATCCTGATAGGATAAAAGCTGTTGCAAAACGCGCCGTCGAAGTGAGAAAGGCAGGCTATGATACGGTTGTGGTGGTCTCTGCCATGGGCGATACTACCGACCGGTTGAAAAAACTTGCGTTTCAGATTACTGATTCACCCTCGGAGCGGGAAATGGACGTTCTCACTTCTACAGGCGAGCAGGTATCCGTGGCTCTTCTCGCAATGGCGATTCATTCGCTGGGGTATGAGGCAATATCTTTCACGGGTGCTCAGGTAGGAATTGTTACCGACAGCGCTCACACGCGGGCGAAGATTGTGAAAATAGAACCGGTGAGAATCAAGAGCGAGCTGTCCCTGGGCAGGATTGCCATCGTTGCCGGATTTCAAGGGATAACTCACGATGCCCAGATTACAACTCTCGGCAGGGGCGCTTCAGACCTCACCGCAATTGCGCTGGGCGCAGCCTTCAAGGCAGAAGTGGTTGAAATCTATACCGATGTTGACGGAGTGTACACTGCAGATCCGAGGGTTGTCCGCGATGCTCGCAAGCTGCCGGTAATTACTTATGACGAGATGCTGGAGATGGCGAGTCTTGGTGCCCAGGTTATGCACGGGCGTGCCGTAGAATACGCGAAAAGGTTCGATGTTCCAGTTCATGTCAGGTCAAGTTTTTCCCGTGGGACAGGGACGCTGATCAGGGAGGAGGCAAAGTCAATGGAGAAAGTTGTCGTTCGGGGGGTAACTGCAAACAAGAATCAGGCAAAAGTTACTTTGCACGGTGTCCCGGACCGTCCTGGTATTGCAGCTCGCATTTTCAAGCGCATAGCGGGTGAGGACATAAACATTGACATGATTGTGCAGAGTGTCGGAGACGGAGGGAAATCCGATATATCATTTACTGTCGTGGGGGATGATCTCAAGAGAGCTCTGGCGGTTGTGGAGAAGGTTTCCACTGAAATCGGTGCAGAGGGAGTAAACTCGGATGATAAAGTCGCCAAAGTGTCAGTGGTAGGTCTTGGCATGCGCAGTCATTCGGGAATAGCGGCGAGGATGTTTGCGGCACTTGCTGAGGAGAGTATCAATATTGGGATGATAAGCACTTCGGAAATCAAGATATCCTGTGTTGTCGAGAGCAAGCTGGCTGATAAGGCTGTAAGAGCACTGCATTCCAGGTTCGGACTCGGCAAACAGATGAGAGCAAGGAGAAAGAGGAAAGAGAAAAAATGAAAAAGGTTGTGCTTTACGATACCACGCTTCGCGACGGGATTCAGGGCGAGGGGGTCTCCCTGTCAGCCAAGGATAAGCTTGCCATAACCCGGAAACTTGACGAGATCGGGATTCATTTCATTGAAGGAGGGAATCCCGGTTCCAATCCGAAAGATATTGAGTTTTTTCGTGCCGTGAGGAAGCTCGAACTCAGGAATGCCAGGGTTTGCGCATTTGGGAGCACCAGAAGAAAGAATAAGACAGTTAGGACAGACCCGGGACTCAAGGCACTCTTGTCTGCGCATACCGATGTGATTACCATTTTCGGCAAGAGTTGGATTCTTCATGTGAAAGACGTGTTGAGGGTTTCACTCAAAGATAACCTTGACATTATAGCAAGCACTGTCGAGTATTTGAAGTTTAGGAAGAAGGAGGTTATCTATGATGCGGAACACTTCTTTGACGGTTACCGGGACAATCCTGACTATGCCCTGAAGACCGTGAAAGCGGCTGAGGAAGCAGGTGCTGACTGGATAGTCCTCTGCGACACGAACGGCGGGAATCTTCCCCACTTCGTAAGGGAAGTGGTCGAAGAGGTAGGCAGGAATGTCAGCTTGCCTCTCGGCATACACACTCACAACGATTCGGGTATGGCGGCTGCCAATTCGGTAGCGGCGGTTCTGGGCGGTGCTCGGCAGGTTCAGGGAACGATCAACGGATACGGAGAGCGCTGCGGGAATGCGGATTTGTGTTCGATTATTCCAATTTTGAAGTGGAAGCTAAATATTGACTGCATCACGGATAAACGGTCGAAGAAGCTCGTGGAAGTGTCGCGTTACGTGAGTGAACTTGCGAACGTGGTGCCGCGGAACGAGCAGCCTTTTGTGGGGGACAGCGCTTTTGCGCACAAGGGAGGAATGCACGTAGATGCGGTTAGGAAAAACCCTAAAAGTTTTGAACATATGGAGCCGGGACTCATCGGGAATGAGCGTCGTATACTGGTTTCGGAATTATCCGGGCGTGGGAACGTTGTTTCGAAAGCAGCAGAGTACGGGTTTGATGCTGCCGGAGACCCTGAGGCGGCGAAGAAGATTGTTGACAGGGTTAAGGAGCTTGAGCATCAGGGGTATCACTTCGAAGCGGCTGACGCTTCGCTTCAGCTTTTGATGAAGAGGGTTCTCGGAGTTCACCGGAGTTTTTTTGAATTACAGGGGTTCCGCGTCAGTGTCGAGAGGAGAGATGATAACAGGGTCGTTTCCGAAGCGACGATAAAGGTGAAGGTCAAGGGAGTAGTGGAGCACACGGCGGCTGAGGGTGACGGTCCTGTGAATGCGCTTGACGGCGCTTTGAGGAAAGCTCTCGAGCGGTTCTATCCAAATCTGCGTGAGATGCGGCTTACAGACTTCAAGGTAAGGGTGCTGGATGCTTCTGCCGGAACGGCGGCAAAGGTAAGGGTACTGGTAGAATCGCGTGACCGCACGGATGACTGGCGGACGGTGGGAGTGTCGGAGAATATCATTGTTGCAAGCTGGCGGGCGCTTGTTGACAGTGTTGAATATAAATTAATGAAAGACCGAAAATAGGGATGCAACTTGATTTTAGTCCGTCATTCCCGCGAAGGCGGGAATCCAGACTGTGTCTATGGATTCTGGATTGCCCGGTCAAGCCGGGCAATGACAGGAATTTATGTCACAGAGCACTAGGAAGGGCTGGTTTAGATGATTGATATTCCACCCAGATATAACCCCGAAGTAGAAGGAAGATTATATAAGTTCTGGGAGGATGAGGGCTTTTTTCAGCCTCAGGCTCCCGGAAGTGACAGGAAACCGTTCTGCATTGTAATTCCTCCTCCGAACATTACCGGTTCTCTCCATATGGGGCATGCGCTCAATAATGCGATTCAGGATTGCCTGATTCGCTGGAAGAGGATGCGCGGATACAGCGCTCTCTGGATGCCCGGGGTGGATCATGCCGGGATTGCCACACAGAATGTTGTGGAGAAAGGGCTGTCCAGGGAAGGGAAAACGAGAGATGGGCTGGGAAGGGAAGAGTTTGTGAAAAGAGTCTGGAGGTGGAAGGAAGAATACGGAGACGAGATAGTTCAGCAGTTGCGGCTTCTGGGCTCATCCTGTGACTGGGGGAGATTGAGGTTCACAATGGATGAGAAATATTCGCTTGCGGTTCGCGAAGCATTTGTGCGCCTGTATGAGGACGGGCTTATTTACCGCGGAAACAGAATCATAAACTGGTGTCCCCGCTGTCGTACTGCACTTTCGGATATTGAGGTAGAACATGAAGAGGTAGAAGGGAGATTCTATTACGTAAAGTACCCGCTCAAGCAGGGTAGTGAGATAATCGTTGCCACAACAAGACCCGAAACCATGCTCGGGGATACTGCCGTAGCCGTTCATCCCGATGATGAGAGATACAGGGAATTCATAGGGAAAACTGTGATACTTCCTCTTGTCGGCAGAGAGATTGAAATCGTAGCTGATGAAAGGGTTGATCCTTCTTTTGGTACCGGAGCGGTCAAGGTTACGCCTGCTCATGACCCCGATGATTTCGAGATAGGGCGTGCCCACGAACTGGCGGAGATAACGGTCATCGGTCCGGACGGGAAAATGACGGAGGATGCCGGAAGGTTCGAAGGGCAGGATCGTTATGACTGCAGGCTGAACGTGCTCGCAGAGTTGAAAGAAAACGGGTATTTGTTGAAGACCGAGAAACACACACATTCAGTCGGACATTGCTACCGCTGTAATTCCGCAGTTGAACCTCTTGTTTCTCTCCAGTGGTTTGTCAAGATGAAGGAGTTGGCGAGTCCTGCAATAAAGGCTGTTGAGGATGGAAAGGTCAAGTTTGTTCCGCGGCGGTGGACAGGAGTATACCTTGACTGGATGAAAAACATAGATGACTGGTGCATCTCCCGCCAGATCTGGTGGGGACACAGGATTCCTGTTTGGTACTGCGGGGACTGCCAGGCTGTTACCGTGGGGCGGACTGCACCTGAGAAGTGTGGGAAATGCAGTTCCTCGAACCTGAAGCAGGATGAGGATGTCCTGGATACGTGGTTCAGCTCTGCTCTGTGGCCGTTTGCCGGGCTGGGCTGGCCCGAACGTACAGAGGAACTGGACTACTTCTATCCGACCTCGGTCCTGGTTACGGGTTATGAGATTATATGTCTGTGGGTGGCGCGTATGATTATGACGGGCATCAAACTTGTGGGACATAATCCGTTTCCCGATGTCTACATCCACGGGATCGTTCGTGATTCAAAAGGAAAGAAAATGAGCAAGTCGCTGGGAAATGTCATAGACCCCAGAGAAATAATCGGGTCCTATGGAACCGATGCTTTGAGAATGACGCTTTTGACCACTCTTGGCGGGCAGGATATCTATCTTGGGAATGAGAAACTCGAGGGGATGAGGAATTTTGCAAACAAGCTGTGGAATGCGGGGCGGTTCATCCTTATGAATATGGATGAGAATGGTTCTGCAGATGCGGAAATGTCTGGTTTCACGGATGAATTGGCTCTTGATGACAGGTGGATACTGACGGAACTCCAGAGACTGATAGAGGAAGTTGACAAGAATCTCACGAATTACAGATTTGCTGATGCAGCGCAGGTGCTCTACGATTTCACGTGGCACAAGTTCTGCGACTGGTACCTGGAGCTTGTAAAACCGAGACTTCGCCAGGATGCTGAGAAGGATTCCGCAAGGCAGGTGCTCCTGTTGGTATGGGAGAGGCTTCTCAGGTTACTGCACCCATTCATGCCCTTTATTACTGAGGAACTGTGGCGGCTTCTTTCTGACCACACAAGTGTGTCCGAATCGGCGGACGGACCCACTCCCGGGAGCGGTCAAAGAGCAAAGAGCATAATGGTGAGTGCCTGGCCCCGGGTTTGTGAGGAGCTTATGGATGCGGAAGCGGTGCGACTGGCGGAACGTAAATATGATGTTATCCGCACGGGCCGTCAGCTTCGGACAGAGAAGGGCATCCCGCCGGGACAGAAGATGAGGTTTATCATAAAACCGGTTAACGAAGAAGAGGGGTGTGTTTTGAATGATGGGATATCGGGCGTGGAGCTTTTGCTTGGGGCAAGTGAACTCCGGATTGATACGAATGCAGAGGTTCCCGAGAAGAGTCTGTCCGGGGTGAGTGGTTCGGGAACGTGCATTTATATGATTGCGGATGAGGTGGATGTAAAGAGTGAAAACGAGAGGCTCAGGAGGGAGCTTGAAAAGATTGAGACGGGAATCAAGCTTTGTGAAGGCAGACTGTCGAATTCTCAGTTTATTGAGAAGGCACCTGGGGGCATAATCGAGAAGGAGAAGTTGAAGAAGAAGGAATTTGAAGAAAGACGCGAGAGGCTGATGAGCCATCTTGCCAGCCTAAATCAGAAAGACCGTATCTCGTAAAGACAAAAAAGGTTTGTGAGATACGAGCGGCGAACAACGAGCAACGATTCAAGGGGAGAAAAATGGACAAAGTAAGAATCGGAGTGATTGGAGTGGGTGGAATGGGATATAGCCATTCCAAAGCTGTGAAATCTCTGGCAGACACTGAACTGACCTGCGTTTCTGATACGGAGAAAGCAGTCGCAAAAGAGAAAGGGGAAGAGTTTGGTGTCGGATATTTCACGGATTATAGGGAATTAATAAAGAGCGGACTCTGCGATGCGGTAATCGTTGCAACTCCCCACTGGATTCACCCTGAGGTTTCCGTTTTTGCTTTTGAGAATGGACTTCATGTTCTTTCGGAGAAACCGCTTGCTGTGACGGTTTCCGGTGCTGATGAGATGATAGATGCGGCTAAAAGAAACAAGAAAGTGTTTGCGGTCATGTACCAGAGAAGAACCGAGCCCGCTATCAGGAAAGCGATAGAAATTGTCAAGAGTGGAATTTTGGGTGAGATTCAGCGAACCCTTCTCGTAAATCCCGATTTTCGTCCTCAGGCATACTATGATAGCGGTATCTGGCGTGCTACGTGGCTGGGGGAGGGAGGAGGAGTCTTGATAAATCAGGCTCCGCACGGAATAGATATCTTTATGCGTTTGGGAGGACTTCCCGTGAGGGTTGAGGCAAAGACAAGAACGAAACTTCACAAAATCGAAGTTGAAGACGAAGCATCTGCATTTCTGGAATATGGGAACGGCGCATGGGGTTATTATTATACGAGTACATGCGAGGGATGTGGAGGACTGCATCTGGAATTAGCCGGGGATAAAGGGAAGCTGGTACTGAAAGGGGAGGAGCTAAAACTTTACAGGTTCTCCCAGCCTGTTTCTGAGTTTTCGGTTAGTTCGGAGGATATGTGGGCGGTGCCTGAGGTAAAAGAGGAAGATGTTGAACTGCCATCGGATGTTGCAGCCGGTCATTCCGTAATCATAGAAAATTTCGCCCGTGCTATTCTGCACGGCGAGCTGCTCGTAGCTCCGGGAGAGGATGGGTTGAGATCGGTTGAGTTCATAAATGCGCTGATTCTATCCGGCAGGAAAGGAAAGTGTGTTGAGATTCCCGTTGACCGAACAGAATATGACGGTTTTATCGAGGAGATGAAAAAGACGTCGAAGCCAAAGGAGGTTGTGAATGTCAAAAGGATCACAGACCCGCGGGCTTCGAAAAGCTATCGTAACTACTCAGGTGGATAGGCTGTAGGCATTTAGACTGTAGGTCGGAGCGGGCCAGTCCCGTTGTTAATGCTTTCCAGGGATATTGCACACTGAAAAGCGCCTGAAACACAGAATTTTCTGTCT
>JAUVJM010000147.1 GCA_030596585.1 bacterium | reverse complement strand
GTGAATACCTGCGCCGGCAACATTGCGGCAGCATCTCGCAAAAGCGGCATCAGCAGACGCCATCTGTACCAGAAACTGAACAAATACCACATCACAAACAGAATACAGAAGTCAGGATTCGGAAGTCAGGATTCAGAATAAAAAAGACAAAAGACAGGCTTGCTCGTCCTTTATTGGCCGTTTATCTTTCGAGTAAGCGGAAGCGCATCGAGAAGATGAAGTCTCGACAAAATCGAACAGTAAAGCTTTACACAATTCGCCGAATATTTACAATTAAACCTTTATTGCCACTTTAAAGGGAGTTGAAAAACTATGAGCAGTCCCAAACGTGTCCTTATCGTTGACGATGACGAAAACCTGCGCTCCATCCTTGAGGCACTCCTTGAACCAAGAGGATACGAAATCATCCATGCGGCTGACGGTGAAGAAGGGCTTCAACAGGTGAAAACAGCACATCCCGATATTATTATCCTCGACGGCATGATGCCGAAAAAAAGCGGTTTTCAACTCGCATACGAGCTAAAAAACCACGTCACTTATGAATCGATACCGATAATAATGCTTACAGGAATAGAGAGAGTATCAGGGAAAACGCAGGAATACTGGAAGGAAAAATCACGTGCCGACCTTTACGTTTCCAAACCCTTCAATTACGTGAAACTGGTCAAAACCATAGAAAAGATTCTAAAGGAGCATTACAGGGAACCCTTTGACGGGCTGGCCCGTTACCGGGTATAAAGACTGTATAACGAGCGACGAATCATGGCTACCCTAATTATCAAAGGAATTGAAGAAGGGAAATTCCCGATTGAAGTGGATACAGTCACTATCGGTCGTGATATGTCCAACATACTAAGGCTGGAGGATACCAAAATATCCAGAAAACACTGCCGCATAGACAGGGGAGGCGGCAGATTCTCGGTTCAGGATCTTGAGAGTTCTAACGGCACGTGCGTCAACGGAGAGCTTATAAAAGAACGAAAAAAACTTGCAGACGGAGATAGCATCGAGGTTGGGGACACACTGATAATTTTTACCCTGAAAGAAGCCGGTGAAATCATCTCTTTATCTGAATTCCTTTCCAAATCCGAGGAAGAAACTGCCGCGGATTCTGACCGGTTAAAGAAACCGGATAGCGCTCCCAAACCCGATAAAACTCCACTGGCAGCGAGGCACGTCTCCAAATCCGACAAGTCTTCCCACCCAAATGTAGTTGGCGAGCTTGCTCGCCCTTACGACAAGCCCTCCCCTCTGGCGGGAGAGGGAAGGGATGAGGAAGACACCGACACTCCGCTAATCAAGTCATTAGCCTCTCTGGAAAAGGAACTCGAAATACGCACTCCCGACGCGTTCCTGCGCGACCGCCGCAACCTCAGGACACTCTACGAAGTCAACCAGGTAATAAGCTCTGTCTTTGACCTGAAGGAAGTTCTGAACAGAATTATTGATATTGCCTTGAAGGTACTGCGCGCGGAGCGCGGATTCATAATGCTGAGAGATGAGGAAACAGGAAAACTGGCTTCCCAGGCAGTCCGCAACCGGGATGCACAAAAAATAACCATAAGCAAAACCATCGTGAATAAGGTGCTGGAGTCAGGTAAATCAATTCTCACGGACGATGCAATGTCGGATGATAGGTTTTCCGGCGGCAAGAGCATTGTGGATTACCACATACGCTCGTGCCTCTGCGTCCCCCTGAAAAGCAAGGATAAGATTCTGGGTATTATGCACGTTGATAACAAACTATCTGCGCGGAGCTTCACCGAAGAAGACCTTGAACTTCTCTCTGCAATCGGCGCGGAGGCAGGAGTTCTTGTTGAGAATGCAAAACTCTATGCCGCAAACCTAAAAGCCGAACGGCTTGCCGCAATCGGACAGACAATCGCAGAGCTCTCCCACTATGTGAAAAACATACTGACCGGCGTCGAAGGAGGGAATACCCTCGTTGATATGGGTATAAACAACGGCAACCAAGAGCTCCTCAAGAAAGGATGGAAAGTCGTCCGCAGCAGCAATGAGAGAATATCCCAGCTTGTCCTGAACATGCTTGATTTCTCAAGAGAGCGGAAACCCGTCCGAGAAAAAGTCAGCATTAACGAAATAATAAATGAAGTCATATCCCTGATGGAGGAAAGATGCAGGCAGAAAGCTGTCAGCATAAAAGCTAATCTCGGCAAATCCATCCCTGAGATTCAAATTGACCCGACGGGAATCCACCGCGCCATACTCAACATAGTAACAAACGCGATTGACGCCGTTGAGAAGGGAAAAGGCGAAATCATCATCACTACTTCCAGTCATTCCCGTGAAAACGGGAATCCAATCCAAATCTCCATATCCGACAACGGCTCAGGAATCCCGCAGGAAGACATCCCAAAAATCTTTGACATTTTCCACTCCAGTAAAGGCGCCGGCGGCACAGGACTGGGTCTCGCAGTTACAAAAAAAATCATTGACGAACACCAGGGAAAGATAAAAGTTGATTCGAAGGAGGGGCAGGGAACAACCTTCACAATAACCCTGTAACATGAATCTTTGTCATTCTGAGCCCTGAATGATTTTGGGGTAAACTGTGTGAAGAATCTCCTTGTCATTCCCGCCCCGTATCAAACAACGGGG
>JAUVJM010000043.1 GCA_030596585.1 bacterium | reverse complement strand
CTACCCACAACTACCCTCCGGGACTCCCTCTGTTCTAACAGCCTCTCAGCCAGAACTAACTCCCTCTACCGAAACTGCAACGTAATTACTCAGGTGGATAGGCTGTAGCAAACACACAGCAACCTCGCTTTTCCCTTCAGCCTAACAGTCTTCAGTCTAAACAACCTGAGTAGTTACTCACCATCTGTAGTGTGCAAAAGCTTTGTTTGCTTCCGCCATACGATGCGTATCTTCCTTTTTCTTTATCGCCGCACCTTCATTCCGTGAAGCTTCCATAAATTCCTGTGCAAGTTTCTCTTCCATGCTTTTGCCGCGGCGTGACTTTGCGGACTGAATCAGCCAACGCATCGCAACCGACTGACCTCTATGGGCATTCACCTCAATAGGCACCTGATAGGTCGCGCCTCCGACCCTTCTTGACTTGACCTGAACCATGGGTCTTACATTCGACAAAGCCTGCTTGAAAATTTTAAGAGGCGGCTCTTTGGTTTTGCTTTCCACTATCTCGAGAGCATTATACACAATACGCTCTGCCAGCCCCTTCTTGCCACGGGAGATAAGTCCATTGATGAACCTCGAAACAGTAACGTCTTTATACTTCGGGTCCGGTATCAATTCCCTTTTCGGTACTTCTCTCCTTCTCGGCATTTTTTACCTCCCCCAAATACAATGATCAGTGGTTACCCTTCTTTCTTCTCTTCCGGCGGTGGAGCAGCAACTGGAGCAGCGGCTGGAGCCGCAGCCGTTGCCTGAGATTTCTTCGGCGTCTTTGCCCCGTAACGGGACCTTGCTTTCCTGCGCCCCTCGACACCGCCGCAATCCAGGCATCCTCTCACCACATGATATTTCACACCGGGCATGTCTCTTACCCTGCCGCCTCTTACCAAGACGATTGAATGTTCCTGAAGATTGTGCCCCTCACCGGGAATAATTGCCGTTACTTCAATTCCGTTGCTCAACCTCACCCGGGCAACCTTCCTGAGAGCTGAGTTAGGTTTCTTCGGCGTGTCCGTCTTCACAAGCAGACACACACCTCGTCTCTGCGGAGCTCCTCCGAGAGCTTTGGACTTCGTCCTTCTTGTCTTTTGCCTTCTGCCGAATTTGACCATCTGGTTAAGCGTCGGCATCGT
This sequence comes from bacterium, assembly GCA_030596585.1. Classification (GTDB taxonomy): domain Bacteria; phylum NPL-UPA2; class JAUVJM01; order JAUVJM01; family JAUVJM01; genus JAUVJM01. Next base: position 8,637 of record JAUVJM010000043.1, on the reverse strand, counting down.
TTTTCTCCTTTTCCCCGATCTCAATCTTGATATTGCGATAAACCCCTGATCCGGTTCCTGCCGGAATAAGATGACCCATAATCACGTTCTCCTTGAGACCTCTTAACTCATCTCTTTTCCCGCTTGCGGCAGCCTCAGTGAGCACCCGCGTCGTTTCCTGGAAAGAAGCCGCAGATATAAAACTGTCAGTTGCCAGAGCCGCCTTCGTGATTCCAAGAAGCGCGGGCGCCGCTTTGGCAGGCTTCTGTTTCTTCGCCAGCACTTCCTCATTTTCTCCCTGAAAGTCGAGCCTGTCAACAAGCTCACCCAGCAGGAATTTCGTATCGCCTCTATCCTCAACCAATACCTTTCTCAACATCTGACGAATAATAACCTCAATATGTTTGTCGTTTATACCCACACCCTGCAAACGGTACACCTCCTGGATTTCGTTCAAGAGATACTCCTGCAGCATTTTCTCTCCGCGTATTCTCAGGATATCCTCAAGAACGATGGGCCCGTCAATCAGAGGTTGACCGGCTGTCACTCTGTCTCCGCGGTAAACATTGAGGTGCTTTCCCGGAGGAATGAGATATTCCTTCCGCATTCCGCTCTCGTTCTTCACAGCAATCTTTCTCATCCCCCTGGCAGTTCCCGCAAACTCCACGACTCCGTCAATCTCGGTTATGATAGCCGGGTCCTTGGGACGGCGGGCTTCGAACAATTCAGCAACCCGCGGCAAGCCGCCAGTGATATCTCTGGTACCGGTGACCTGGCGGGGAGTCTTCGCGAGAAGGTCTCCTGCCTGCACCTTTTCACCGTCTTTCACAGCGATGTATGCTCCAGTAGGTATGCTGTAATAAGTGAGAATGTTTCCGGAGCGATCTTTGATAACAATCTGTGGATGCTTTTTCTCCTTGTGCTCGGTAACAATCAACCTCGTGTGGCCTGTGACCTTATCCATCTCCTCTGTCACCGTCACGCCTTCCACAATATCTTCAAACCCGATCTTGCCGCCCGCCTCGGTAAATATGGATACCGTGTAGGGGTCCCAATCCACAAACACTTTGCCCTTTTCTACCTTTTCACCATCCGCAGCCTTGATAACTGCTCCAACGGGAATATGATATTTTTCAAGTTCCTTCCCTTCTTCATCATGCACGGTTACCCTGCCGTTGCGGTTGAGAACGGTAATCTTCCCTTCACGGTTCACAACAGTCCTCAAACCATGATAGCGGATAACCCCTCCCCGCTTTGCAACGATCTTCGATTTCTCAATAACACGGCTTGCTGTGCCGCCGATGTGGAACGTCCTCATGGTCAACTGTGTTCCTGGTTCGCCAATAGACTGCGCCGCGACTATGCCCACTGCTTCACCCTCTTCTGCGAGTTTCTTCAACGCTAAATTCCAACCGTAGCACTTCGAGCACACGCCATGCTTCGATTCGCAAGTCAGAACCGAGCGAATCTTCACAGTGTCAACCCCCGCCTCTCCAATCGTGAAAGCTTTTTCCTCGGTGATAACTTCACCGGCTTTCACTATGACATCTCCCGCGCCGGGGATGACAACATCCTCCTGAGAAACCCTCCCGATAATCCTCTCCGCAAGCGTTATGACGATATCCTCACCCTCAAAAATGCCGTTCACAACAATTCCGTTAAGTGTCCCGCAGTCAGACTCTCTGATAATGACATCCTGCGAAACGTCTACCAGTCTCCTGGTCAGATAACCGGAATCGGCAGTCTTCAACGCGGTATCGGCAAGCCCTTTGCGCGCGCCGTGAGTCGAGATAAAATACTCAAGCACCTTCAAACCTTCACGGAAATTCGACATTATCGGAGATTCAATAATTTCCCCGGAAGGCTTTGCCATCAGTCCTCTCATACCGGCAAGCTGGCGTATCTGGACGGAACTTCCCCTGGCCCCTGAATCAGCCATCATATGGATGGGGTTGAATCCTCCGTCAGCGGAAGCCAGCTCTTTGAAGAGAGCATCAGACAACCTCTCGCCCGCATGCGTCCAGATATCAACGACCTTGTTGAACCTTTCTCCTTCAGTGATGACCCCTTTCTTGTACTGCTTGCCTATTTCTTCGACCCGCTGAGATGCGTCCTCAAGGATCTCCTTCTTCTCCCCCGGAACTCTCAGGTCATCCACGCTGATAGATATTCCGGCTTTCGTTGCCTCTTCAAAACCAACATCCTTCAAGGCATCGAGCAGAGAAACCGTCTGAGTATTGCCGAGCTTGTCATGACAGTTCGAAATAACCTTGCAGAGCCTGCTTTTGTTCATACTCTCGTTGAAGAATTGAATGCCGCCGGGAAGAACTTCATTGAATAGAACCCTTCCCACAGTCGTATGCATCAGTTCTCCGTTTATTCTCACTTTTATGTTCTCATGCAAAGGAATGCGCCCCAGAGAATACGCCAGCACTACTTCACCAGGGTCAGAGAACCTCCTTGGGTCGCTCGAATTCCCTTTCATCCACTTGGTGAGATAGCAGCAGCCAAGCACGATATCCTGCGTCGGAACCATTATCGGCTCGCCGTTCGCCGGGGAGAAAATGTTGTTGGTAGACATCATCAGAATTCTCGCCTCCAACTGGGCTTCCGTAGATAGAGGCACATGAACCGCCATCTGGTCTCCGTCAAAGTCCGCATTGAAAGCCGTGCAGACAAGCGGATGGACGCGAATGGCATTTCCCCCGGTCAGAACAGGGTCAAAGGTCTGAATCCCGAGCCGGTGAAGTGTCGGAGCTCTGTTCAGGAGAACAGGGTGTTCCTTGATAACGTCGTCAAGGATATCCCACACTTCCACGGATACTTTCTCCACCATCTTCTTGGCACTTCTGATAGTGTGGACAAAACCTCTCTGCTTCAACTCCTTGATAATGAACGGCTCAAACAACTCCAGAGCCATCTTTTTGGGAAGACCGCACTGATGAAGCCGAAGTTCGGGACCGATGACAATAACCGACCGCCCGGAGTAATCCACCCGCTTTCCGAGCAGATTCTGACGGAATCTTCCCTGCTTGCCTTTTAACATGTCACTAAGCGATTTCAACGGACGATTACCATGCCCCGCCACGGGACGCCCGCGCCTCCCGTTATCAAAGAGGGCATCCACAGCTTCCTGCAGCATCCTTTTCTCATTACGTATGATTATGTCCGGTGCGGATATCGAAATCAGGTGCCGCAGCCTCTCATTTCTATTTATGACACGTCTGTACAAATCATTGAGGTCCGAGGTTGCAAACCGGCCCCCGTCAAGGGGAACAAGCGGCCTGAGATCGGCAGGTATAACCGGGATAACATCCAAAACCATCCACTCGGGCTTGTTCCCTGATTCACGGAATGCTTCTGCTACCTTTAATCTCTTACCAAGCCGCGCAAGCTTCTGTTTCGAAGACGTCTTACCTATTTCTTCATGCAGCTGCTGTACGAGAGCATTCAGATCGAGCCGTTTCAGAAGAGTCCTGATTGCCTCGGCCCCCATCATCGCCTTGAACTCGTCGCCGTAGGTTTCCTTGTATCTTCTGAACTCCTCTTCGCTCAGCACTTGTCTATCGGCAAGCTGTGTTTCGCCGGTATCCACAACAACATAATCTTCGTAATATATGACCCTCTCGAGAGAACGCAGACTGATATCCAGCAAATTGCCTATGCGCGACGGCATAACCTTGAAGAACCATACGTGAGTAACCGGAGCCGCCAGTGATATGTGCCCCATTCTCTCCCGCCGCACCTTCGCCTGGGTTACCTCGACACCACAGCGGTCACACACAAGACCTTTGTGTTTCAGCCTCTTGTATTTCCCGCAGCTGCATTCCCAATCATGCGTCGGCCCGAAAATCTTCTCACAGAACAATCCGTCTCTCTCCGGCTTGAATGTGCGGTAATTGATGGTCTCAGGCTTCTTCACTTCTCCTTTCGACCAGGACCTAACCATCTCGGGCGAAGCAATGCCGATGCTGATGGCATCGAACTCAGACATCCTCTCACCGAGAGAAAACACGGTACCGGCGCCGAGAACCTTCTTTCTCCTCTCAAGTCTTATGTTCAATGACAGCCCCTGCAGTTCTTTGACAAGCACATTGAACGATTCCGGTGTGCCGGGACGCAGATTGTTGTCACCCTTAACAATGGCTTCATATATCCCGGTTCGTCCCTCGACATCATCACTCTTTACCGTCAGCAATTCCTGCAGAGTGTAAGCGGCTCCATAAGCTTCAAGAGCCCACACTTCCATTTCTCCGAACCTCTGGCCTCCAAACTGAGCCTTGCCGCCGAGAGGCTGCTGTGTAACGAGGGAATATGGACCTATGGAACGGGCGTGGACCTTGTCATCAACCAGATGGAAGAGTTTCATCATGTATATGTAACCTACCGTAACATCCTGCTCGAAAGTTTCCCCCGTCCTCCCATCATAGAGAGTAGTCTTGCCATTTTCGGGCAATCCCGCATCACTCAGACATTTCTTGATTTCTTCTTCGCTCGCTCCGCTGAAAACAGGACTTGCTACAGAAAATCCGAGGACTCTCGCCGCCCAGCCCAGATGGGTTTCCAGAATTTGCCCCACGTTCATTCGCGAAGGGACTCCAAGCGGATTCAGAACCAGCTCCACGGGCGTGCCATCGGGAAGATAAGGCATATCCTCCTCGGGAAGTATTCTGGCAATAACACCCTTGTTCCCGTGACGACCGGCCATCTTATCGCCCGCAGAGAGTCTGCGCTTACTCGCAACGTACACCTTGACGAACCTGATTACGCCCGGAGGAAGCTCATCCCCCCTTCTTATCCTGTCAATCTCCCTGTCTTCCTCCCTGTAGAGCTCGCCTATCTTCGATTCAAAAATGTCTATTACCTGTTCGACCTTCTCGTTTACACCTTCCCCGTCAACACTTAGGACTCCAAAATCGTGCTTCTTAATTCTTTCGAAATTCCCAGCACCAATCTTCTTGCCCTCGGCAAGAATAATCTTCTCTGTCTCCACACTGAGAAAATCTTCCGTGAGCTTCTTGCCCTCAAGCAATTCGAATAATTTCTTGTCTCTCATCTCGCCCAGCTTCTTGATTTCCCGCTCGTAATCCACTCTCAGACGACTTGCCTTCTTCATGTCCTCCTCGCCCTGACCGTCTTTTCGCGAGAAAATCTTCACGTCAACGACAATTCCTTCCACGCCGGATGGGGCAGTCAAAGACTGATCTCTGACATCCGACGCTTTCTCACCAAAAATCGCTCTCAGGAGCTTTTCTTCAGGGGTAAGTTCCGTCTCACTCTTCGGAGTTACTTTCCCGACAAGAATATCGCCCGATTTAACCTCAGCACCAATCCGTACAATCCCCTCTTCATCCAGGTTTGATAGAGCACCTTCCGCCACGTTGGGTATATCCCTTGTTATCTCCTCAGGACCGAGTTTTGTATCACGTGCCTCCAGAGAAAACTCGTCTATGTGAACAGAGGTATACATATCCTCCTTAACGACCCTCTCACTGATTAGTATCGCATCCTCGAAGTTATAGCCCCTCCAGGGCATGAAAGCCACAAGCACGCTTCTTCCCAGCGCCAGCTCTCCATTCCTGGTTGCAGCTCCGTCAGCTATAACATCTCCCTTCTTCACCCTGTCACCGACATAAACTATCGGCTTCTGGTTGAGACAAGTGCTTTGATTGGAACGTACGAATTTCTCCAGTTGGTATTCGCGGACTGCTCCGCTGTCTCCTTCTATCTCAATGCGGTCAGACAAACAACTTACAACGGTTCCGTTCTCCCTGGCAAGTACCACAGCGCCGGAATCCCGCGCCGCCACGTACTCCATCCCTGTTCCCACAATGGGGCTTTGCGTCCGGAGCAAAGGAACCGCCTGCCTTTGCATATTGCATCCCATTAAGGCACGGTTGGCATCATCATGCTCCAAAAACGGAATCAGACTCGCCGCTACACTCACCAGCTGCCTGGGAGAAACGTCCATATATTCCACCGCGCTTGCGGAAACCCTCGGAAAACCATCCCGGAACCGCGACAGGATACTCTCATCAAGAAAACGCCCGTGCTTATCCAGACGCGCGTTTGCCTGCGCTATAACGTGTTCATCTTCTATGTCGGCAGACAAATACTCCACCGTATTCGTGGCACTGCCTTTTGCTACCTTCCGGTACGGAGTTTCAAGAAAACCAAACTTGTTTATGCGGGCGTAAGTGGAGAGAGAAACGATAAGCCCGATGTTGGGCCCTTCAGGCGTCTCAATGGGACAAATGCGCCCGTAGTGGGAAAAATGTACGTCCCTGACTTCAAACCCCGCCCTGTCACGGCTAAGCCCTCCGGGTCCGAGAGCACTCAGACGTCTCTTGTGAGTCAACTCAGCAAGCGGATTCGTCTGATCCATGAACTGGGAAAGCTGACTCCGCGTGAAGAAGTCTCTAACTGCATTCGCCACAAGCCTTGTGTTAACAAGCTGATGGGGCATGGCTATACTCATATCCTGAATGCTGAACCTATCTCTGGCTGCCCTCTCCATCCTGGCCATTCCAATACGAAACTGGTCCTGCACCAGTTCCCCGACACTGCGCACACGTCTGTTACCAAGATGGTCAATATCATCGATGGTGCCCGCACCGCCCTTCAATTTCAATAAATACCTTACCGCTTCAACAATATCTTCTTTAACGAGAGTCCTCTGCCTGAGAGGAACATTCACACCAAGCTTCCTGTTAAGTTTGTATCTGCCGACCTCACCCAGATCGTAGAACCTACGGTCGAAGAAAAGTCTATCAAGAAAAGCCCTGGCATTGGGCAAGCTGGAGGGGTCTCCGGGGCGAAGTCTTTGGTATATGTCAAGCAGGGCTTCATCCTGCGATTTCGTGAAATCCTTCTTCAGCGTCGACACTACATAGGACATCGTGCCTTCAAAACACAGCACGGAAACCTTCTTCACTCCACGGCGCTTCAGCTTCGCAAGGAGATCTTCCGTTATATCGTCTTTCGACTCAGCAATGACAAAACCTTCCGCGTCTCTTACATCCTGGGCAATAACTCTGCCTATCACCTTGCTGCCCAGCGGCATCTCTTCCACATCGTGGAGCAGGCGGATTATCTTTTCATCCGAACCGTAACCGATAGCACGCAAAAGCGTTGTGGAAGGAATCTTGCGTTTCCTGTCTATGCTGATATTAAGGACATCGTATGCATCAAATTCAAACTCAAGCCACGCGCCCCTGTGGGGTATTATACGTCCCGAGTGAAACTTCTTATTGGAAGAAAGCTTCAGTTCGAAGGAAACACCCGGGGAACGATGCAACTGGCTCACGATGACCCTCTCAGCCCCGTTGATTACGAAAGTGCCCTTCTCGGTCATGAGGGGTACCTCGCCAAAGAAAACTTCTTGTTCTCTCCGTTCCTTGACGGTCAGTTTGCCAGTCTGGCTTTTCTCTCTGACAACCAGCCGGAGTTTCGCTTTCAGCGGCGCAGAATAACTCCTTCCCCTTTTCTGGCACTCACCCGGGTCATACTGAGGTTCTCCTATAGAATAACTGACAAATTGAAGAGAGGCACTGCCATCAGGGCACTCAACAGGGAAAAGCTCTTCGAAAACCACCTGCAATCCCTTTGATTCCCTCTCGCCGGGTGCTGTACCCCTCTGGAGAAATACATCATACGAAGACCTCTGTACCTCAATCAGATCAGGAAGGCTAAGAACTTCATCGATTTTCGAAAAGTCTCTCCTCTCTACCCTTGCCAATTTCACTTCCTCCCTAATTCGTCGCTCGTTGTTCGTCGCTCGTATCTCGCAGGATTTTTCGTAAATGTTCAGTGAACTACATTTTTACCTGTAGCGGCAAAGCTTGCTTTGCCTTCTACATCTCTTTACGAGATACGTTTCACGAGTCACGAGACACGGTCCTTACTTTAATTCAACCGAAGCTCCAACGGCCTCGAGCTTCGCTTTAATCTCATTCGCCTCCTGTTCACTGATATCCTCCTTGACAGGCTTAGGAGCTTCGTCAACAAGAGCCTTTGCTTCTCTCAACCCCAAACTCGTAACAGTCCTTACTTCCTTAATAACCTGTATCTTCTTATCACCCACAGCGGTCAGCATAACCGTGTAACTGTCCTTCTTTTCCTCCTCGGCAGGCGCCGCAGGACCCTGAGCTCCTGCAGACGCTCCCCCCACCACCACAGCCTGTGCTGAAACGCCGAACTCCTTCTCCAGAGTTTTCACCCACTCAGAAAGCTCGAGCACGCTCAATTCCTTTACCATGGAAACCCCGAAATCAGACCTATCCTCGGCACTCATACCTTTCACCATGGCCAGAGCTTCGGAGACTTTTGGAGATACAACCTTTTTCTCAATCGCTTCCTCAGCGGCTTCCTTTTTCTCTTCTTTTTTTACTTCTTTCTTGACTTCCTTTTTGGCTTCCTTCACTTCCTCCGCCTTCTCTTCTTTCTTCTCTTTCTTTTGCTCTTCTTTCTTTTCCTCTTTCACGTCCTCTTTCACATCCTTTACTTCCTTCTCTTCCTTCTTTACCTCTTCTCCCACTTCTTCTTTCTTTTCCGTCACAGGAGCTTTCTCTTCAGTTTTGATAGCTTCCTTCTTCGGCATGATCTCACCCTCCCTAAAATACAGTGGCCAGTGGTTAGTGTTCAGTAAACGGCACTACT
>JAUVJM010000011.1 GCA_030596585.1 bacterium | reverse complement strand
CTAAACCAAACGAGCCAATGGACCAGGCATTTATTCCGACTGTTGGACATGCAATAGCTCTTGGGTTTTTGACTTCGGATGAATCAAGAGTCGGCGTGAATATTGAAAGTGCTCATTGTATACTGGCGGGACTTGACCCGTCTGATGAAATGGCTTATGCGTTGGCGCATGATAAACTCTGGACTGTACATCTAAACGACCAGAACGGATTAAAGTTTGATGAGGACAAGACATTTGGCTCGGTGGATTTGAGAAGGGCATTTAACCAGGTGAGGGTGCTTGAGGAGGGCGGATACGGCAAGGCCGGGGAATTTGTCGGTCTTGATGTAAAAGCAATGAGGACACAGAAAAAAGAAAAATCTTTGGAGCATCTCGCGAACAGCAGGAAAATATTCCTGGCACTGCTGGATGTAGTAAGGTCTATGGACAAAGAGAAGATAAAGGCTTACAGAGAAGAAAGAAACTATGAGGAACTGGAGATGTACATTGTCGGTTTACTCATGGGTGGCAGGAAGACAGGGTAACAACGGGATGAAAGATATTCTTTCCAAACGTGAACGGCTAGAAAGAACACTAAATCTTAAATCAGTAGACAGAGTCGCGATCCATGATCAGGTGAGTTACAATCCGGGGGTTGTTTCGCTTTATACAGGCAGGAAAATGGCTGTTTCAGCAAGTAGACAAAAAGGTGTACTTAAGGAAATGAACTTTAGAGATTTGTATAAAACATTAGAGCCTTTTTCTAAAGGTGATGCATAGTCTTTCTTTTCCCCAAACAGTACCCGAAACTGAGGCATTACTAAGCAAGCAGTTTCTTTACTGCATCTATAAATGTTTGAAGATATGGGTTGCTATTTTGAATAAAATTCGAAATTTTTTTCCATTTAATATCCAAATATTCGTGGGTAATAACATTTCTTAACTTGACCCAGCGTGCCAGATTATCTGCAAGCTCATCAGAAAGCTTTAATATCTGAATTGCTTTTGAAACAGCTTCACGGTAAGTATCCGGTATTAATTTTTTCTCGCTGCCTACAATAATTTTTGAGATATCAACTGCGGCAACTACAATATTTTCTAACCATTTTTCTACTTCATGCCTTTTTAAAATTTCATCCTCATACTCTTCCTTAGTGAAATTTGAAAAATAAGAATAAAGTTCTATCTCTTTTTCCATGAAATCAACGGTTTTAATTAGACGCTCACGATCTTGAGGATTTAATGACAAAGACCTTTGGCTAATTGTGTAATAATCTTGCACAAAATCATAGTAATCTTCAGCTTCTTTCGTAATCAAAAGCATAAATTCTAAATAAAGCCTGTAGTCTTTTATAACAAGCGGCTGTCCTTTTATCGCTGAAACAGCGATATTTGCCGGAATCCTATTTAAGATAACCAAATCAACATTATCTGTTTGTAAAATATCTATTAAATCTCCCCAAACTTTATCCTCTTCAGGATATTCCCTGCCTTGTTCTTCCCATTCTACTTCTCCATGAAATCTGACATCTAAATGGTCATCTTGTTTTGGTTTAAAATATACGGCAATATCCCAGTCAGATACTTCAACCGCAACATCTTTTGCTTGAGAGCCAAAAACAAAAGCCATCAGGATTTCTTCTCTACTCTCAAAATACTTTTTAAGCTTTTTAATTTTGGATTGGTTGTTTGATTTCATTTTTCTTCCTCGCTGTATAGTAACCATTAAACCATTCTCTGTTAGGAATTACGGTAACAGAATTAAATGCAAAAATCAAGAAATCGAATTGCCTCATCAAAGATCTATATGAAATTGTATCATTGCCTCACATAAAAATCTATAATTATTTTCACGTGTTTTATATTGATGTTTGGTAACATCTCCTTGGCAGCCTGTATGTTGGTTGTTATTTTGATGTGGAAAATGTTCTTATTAATGGATATCCCCGGAATTTCATCTTGACATCTTGGTAAAAATCTCTTGACGCAGTTGTCTGTGCCGATGTAGAATTTGCGGACGGGTGAATGTGATTTTCATAACTTTTTTGCGGGTGGAGATGGTAGAATTACGCAATCAAAGTGGAGAGGCAGTGTGGACATTGTGGTAGTCGGGTCAGTTGCGCTTGATTCCGTAGAGACTCCGGAGCGCCGGGTCAAGGACGTTCTTGGAGGCTCAGCGGTGTATTTCTCGTGGGCCGCAAGTTACTTCAGCAGGGTAGGAATTGTAGGAGTAATCGGTGATGATTTCCCAGCCCGGCATATTGAGCTGTTGAAGAGCCGCTCCGTGGACTTGGAGGGCTTAAAGAAATCTGCGGGAAGGACGTTTCACTGGGTCGGGAAATACGGAAGCAATCCGAATGAAAGGGAAACCCTATCCGTCTGCCTGAACGTCTTTGAGGGCTTTCGTCCGGAACTGCCTCCACAATATCGTTCCGCAGATTATGTTTTCCTTGCTAACATTGACCCCGATTTGCATCTCGAGGTTCTCTCACAGCTTGAAAACCCGAAGCTGATTGCCGGGGACACAATGGACTTCTGGATTGAAACGAAGAGAACCTCGCTCATGAAAACCTTCAAGAAAATAGAGATGATGATTCTGAACGATTCGGAGGTCAGGCAGATTACAGGGGAGACCAATCTCATAAAAGCAGGCAGGGCTCTTCTTTCACTTGGTCCGGGGATTGTCATAGTCAAAAGAGGAGAAAATGGAGCTCTGCTGATTGGAGAGGACTTCCTATTCTCCATCCCCGCCTATCCGGTCGAGAATGTGGTTGACCCGACAGGAGCGGGTGATGCTTTTGCCGGAGGAGTTATAGGTTCTCTGGCTCGCGCGGGGGCAATGAAAGAGGAGAACCTGCGCAGTGCTGTTGTATGCGGAACCGTGGTTGCTTCCTTCTGTGTGGAAGATTTTAGCCTGGATCGTTTGAGATCTGTGTCGGAAGAGGATATTATGTCCAGGATCGAGGACTTCCGGCACCTGACGGATTTTTGATTGGGTCTTTCGTAATTGTATTTTAACTGGGGAGGAGGAGAGACAATGGGTAAGATTCTTTTTGTAATGGGTCTGCTGGGGATAACCTTCGCGGGTCTGTATGACAAAATAGTTGGGAAGCCGGAGATCATATTCGGGCCCAGATCCTATGCCGTTTTTGGCGTGGGAGCAGTCCTGGTAATCATTGGATTGATTTTCTGGAAGAAGTAGGACTTGCAAAAGAATAAGATTGGCTGTCGCAAGCCTGGAGAAAAACCTTGCTCTGTTTCAGGACAAGGGGTAAGATGGCCTGTCTTGCGGGATTAACTCAGCGGTAGAGTGCAACCTTCCCAAGGTTGAAGTCACGGGTTCAAATCCCGTATCCCGCTCCAGGTTGTAGCGGTGCGATTCATCGTAAAAGCTCAGTGAACACTGGGTCATTGCGAGGAGCGAAGCGGCGTGGCAATCTCAGAGATTGTTTCGCTGACGCTCGCAATGACGGGCTTGAGTGGATATTTACCGGAATATTTAAGCTTGAAATGCAGGTGGAGTGAAACGAGTCAATGTTTGCAGACCCCGTCCAGAATGGCAGTTTTTTTGGCAGGCAGGACAACCTCAAGTTGATGAAGAAAAGAATTGAGGGTCTGAAAAAAGGATGCCGGCAGAACGTTGCTTTGCTGGGACAGGAACTCATTGGGAAAAGCTCTCTTCTCTTGCATTTGCTCCACGAAATAGAAGCTGACAATGAAATTCTCCCTATATACCTTCCAATGAAGCATGAGTCCCTTCAGAAGTTCGCCGACCGGTTCACAGGAGCACTTCTCTACTATTATTTCAAGAAGGAGGACCATGAAGCTGCAGGGAGTACAAATGACCTGTTAAAAAGAGGAGAGGACAAACTGCCGCGGACGGTTGAAGAAATACTGAGAATACGAAAGCTTTTTGGCAGGAAAAGCCGCGACCATATCCTGTCATTGCTGTTTGACCTGCTTCCGGTACTTTGCGAGGAAGGAAAGAGGTTTTGTGTCATGATTTTAGATGAGTTTCAAGAACTTGGCGTGCTCAGGGTCAGAAATCCGTTTGGGATACTCGGGGAGAAAATCATGACCCAGAAGCGCATTATGTACATCGTTGCGAGTTCCAGGATCAGGCGCGCTAGTGAAATTCTCAACAATGATCTCTCTCTTCTTTTCGGCAGTTTCCAGGTAGATAACCTGGGGCCGTTTAACGGTGACAAGAGCCTGGCTTTTGTCAGTGCGAAGCTGGGTGGATTCTCGGTCAACAAGCCGGCTGTCAAATTTCTTGTTACAATCACTAACGGACATCCTTTCTATCTGGACACCCTGTGCAGGGAAATTGAAGATACTATGAATACCCGGGGTGTCAACGAAGCCGACCCAAGCGTGATTTCCGAAGGCATGTCGAGGGGACTTTCATGTCCGAGGAGCATTACGTATCAGTATCTTAATAACCTTGTGCAGCGTTCTGTAGGAGGTCAGGGTTCCCAGGATTTGGAAATGCTCCTTGCCATAGCAGGCGGAAATAAGAAGTCTTCGCAAATAGCACGTGCTATTTCGAGAAGCCCGGCTCAGACTACGAGAAGATTGGAAAGGCTTGTCAATACGGATATCATCTTCAGGTCAGGGAAAGTCTATGATTTCTCCGATGCTCTTCTGAAGTGGTGGTTGAAGTCGGTTTATGATGCAAGGGAGAATGCAGTTGAGCCGGTTGTCGAGGGAAAAGGGGAGGCGGCACTGCAGGCGAAGCTGGAGGAAATGATGTCTTCATACACGAGAAGTGCGAGGACAGGAATGGGAGAACGGCTTCGCAGCCTTTTCGGCTTGTTTAAGAACGACGTTGTCAATGTTGCCGGTAAGACGGTGAAATTACCCAGGTTTAGAGAGATTTCTCCCCGGACGGTGCGGGGACAAGAACTGCCGGTGGTCTGTTCTACGAGAAGCGGGTACTGGATTGCTGATTTTGCCGAGAAGGTTCTCTCGGAGAATGAGGTCAGGGCATTTTTGAACAAACTTTCAGGTTTCAGGAAGAAAACTTCCGCAAGAATTCTCGTTTGTATTTCTCAGATTGAGGAGGATGCCAGACTTCTTGCAAAAGAGGAAGGAATCTGGATATGGAATATGGGGGATCTCAATTTCCTCCTTGACTTGTATGAACAGCCAAAAGTGTTCGGATGAGAATCTGCTCGCGCCTTGCTTGGCGGAGAGGGAGGGCAGGCAGACCAGAGAAGAGGGGTGAAAAATGGGAAAACTTGCAAAACTTTTTATGTTTTTGATCTTCGTGGTTGCATTTGGTCTTCCACGCGTTGCGGTAGGTGTCCACGATAGGATGAAGAGCCAGACGGAAACAATCACGGAGCTTGGAGGCAGCTTGAAAAATGCTGAGGATGAACTCGTTGCTTCAGAAGAGAGTAAAGAAGCGCTGACGGTTGAGCTGGATACAGAAAAAAGCAAGCGGGTTCAGGCAGAAAAGAACTTAGCATCTGCACGCCGGCAGGCCAGTGAAGCCAAAACTTTGTTGAGGAAGAAGGAGAAGGAGTTAAATACCAGCCTTGATAAAATGGAAAACCTCCTTCAGGATGTAATAAAATTAGAGGAAGAGAAATCGGCTCTCGAAGCAAAGGTTGAAAAGGAAACCGAGGCTGTCCAAAGAGTTCCGGGGACGGAAGAACCAGGAGAAATCTCCGGAGCTGGAGAGGACTTTGCCTTGCACGGGAAAGTAATTGCCGTTTCGGGCAACAGGCTCCTGACGCTCAATCTGCATGGTGGAATAGGTCCCGACGAAGCCGCGCCATCGTTCTTTGTCCACCGCGGCGGCAGGGTTCTCGGCAAAGTGACAGTGAAGAAAATGCATGCGCTAACCGTTGTAGTAGAAACATCCGATCGAGAGCTTCTGGAGCGTTTGAAGCAGGGAGATGTTGTACAAGTGGGGGAAGGCAAACTGCTGATTCCTGAATCACTTGAAGGCAAAGTGGTTCAGGTTTCCCGCCACGGATTTTTGAGCATAGATATTAATATGAAGCCTATGCAGGGTTCTCAGCCCGTATTTCTTGTATACCGCGGCGGGAATCTGGTGGGAAAGGTAAAAGCGCAAAAGGTTGTCTCTATGTTTATGGTAACAGAACTTGGAGCCAAAACTTACCGGATGAGGATTGCCCAGGGTGACTATCTGAGAGCACCAAGGTGAGAAAAGTGCAAAATGGGAGGGTAATTTCATGGTTGGTATGAATGATGATGCAAGGAATCTGAAGCCCGATGAAAAACGAATTGAGAAACCGGAAGTGAGATCCGCAGTGGCGAAGGAGCCGGCGTCGGTGAGACCGCCGGTGCCGCCGGTGGGGCCGACACCGGTAAAACAGCCGGTGCCGGTGAAACCGCCAGTACGAGCGGCGGGGCCCGTGCCGGTGAAGGGACTTTCTGCAGAAAAGATGCCCGCAGTGGAGAAACAGCCCGCGGAGATAAAAAAGGATTTTCCGTCAATTACACCGCCTGTTCAGAAGAAGGATGAGAGACGCAGACCCATTACTCCGGGAAAACCAAAGGTTATCGAGCCGGTTGAGAAAGGAAAGCCGATAATGCCTGTACTGAAGGGGGAGCCTGGAAGAAAGGCGGTGCGGGCAGAGAAGAAAAAGGCTGTCGGGAAACCTCTGACTCGTCCGAAGAATGGTTCTTTGACATTTCTCCTATTGGTATGTCTCATCTTGCTGGCAGGAGGAACGGCGTTGTTTGTTCTTCCAATGCTTGACATCGCTCTTCCCGGGTGGGCGGAGCCCGTTCTGGAGCTTTACAGAAAGATACCACTTTTTCCTGAATAAAAACAGGCACAGAGGCACAAAGTGGCAAAGGCACAGAGCTTTTTACGAGCGAGGGTTAAGTCTTTTGTCTTACTTTGTGCCTTTGTGCCTCAATAGCTTTGAAGCTTGGTGTTTGCCCGAACATAGTGAGGGATATGTTAACAAGGTCTGATTGGGAAAAATGGGAAGAGAAGCTCTTAGCTTCCTATGCAGTAAAGAGCAATGCCAGCCGGGGCAGGGCTCATTCTGAGAAAGAACACCCCTACCGCTCGGTTTTCCAGCGGGACCGTGACCGTATTATTCATTCCACGGCATTCCGCAGACTCGAGTACAAGACTCAGGTATTTATCTACCACGAAGGTGACTATTACAGAACCCGCCTCACTCACACCATAGAAGTGGCTCAGATTTCCGGTTGTATTGCACGTGCACTTGGACTAAATGAGGATCTCTGCAAAGCCATTGCTCTGGCACATGACCTCGGTCATACTCCCTTTGGCCATGCCGGCGAAAAGGTTCTGAATGAGTTGATGAAAAACGAGGGCGGTTTTGAACATAACAGACACGGACTCAGGGTGGTTGATAAGCTTGAGGAAAGATATCCTGACTTCGCAGGGCTCAATTTATCATGGGAGGTAAGAGAGGGAATTATCAAACACGTCACTTCCTATGACAGTCCATCACCATCCGAGTTTGAACCTGAGAGGATGCCGAGTCTTGAGGCTCAAGTGGTAAATGTTGCCGATGAAATTGCATACAATAGCCACGACCTTGATGACGGGCTTACTGCGAATCTGCTAAGTGAGAACAGCCTTGAGAATGTAGATCTCTGGAGAGAAGTTCGGGAAGCCGTGCCGCGGCAGAAGGCATCTCTTGACAGAAAGCATAGGAAGTATCAAATAATAAGAATGCTCATAGATTCCCAGGTAACCGATGTCCTCGAGACGACACTCAGTAAGCTGGACAAGACAGGAATATCCTCCGTCGAAGATGTAAGAAGCGGGCGGGGAGCAGTCGTTTCTTTCAGCCCGTCAATGCAGAAGAAAAACGAGGGCTTAAAAGAATTTCTTCTCGAAAACATGTATCTGCATTACCGTGTCGTCAGAATGACCGAGAAGGCAGAACGTTTTATCAAACAGCTTTTCAGCGCTTACCTGAGCTGCCCGGGACAATTACCTCCCGGTACGCAGGAAAAGCTCAAAACGGAATCGCCGCAAAGAGTGGTCTGCGATTATGTTGCGGGGATGACAGACCGGTTCGCTCTTGATGAGTACAAGAAGCTTTTCGAACCGTATGAGAAGGTTTAGAACGTCATTCTGAGCGGAGCGAAGAATCTAATCTGTAGTTGCAAAGTTTACTTTGCTTCTCTTTAGCAGAGCGAGCTCTGCGACTACAATGGTTTTCCCACAATCCTTTCGTATGCTTCAAGGTATTTCTCACTCGTCTTTCTCACAATTTCTGGAGGCAGCGGCGGCGCAGGCGGTGTTTTGTCCCACCCGATTCCCTCGAGATAATCACGCACAAACTGCTTGTCAAAACTCTTTTGCGGACCGCCCGGCTTGTAGTCAGCCATTGGCCAGAAGCGGGATGAATCAGGGGTAAGAAGTTCATCAATCAGAATAAGCTCATCGCAGAGGAAACCGAATTCCATTTTCGTATCAGAAATAATAACCCCTTTTGATTCAGCCATTCCACTCGCTTTCAGGTAGATTTCGAGGCTTTTTTTCTTCAGTAAATTAGCTGTTTTTGCTCCCACTGTCTCTTCAAGTTCTTCCTGGGAGATGTTTACGTCGTGCCCGGAATCTGCCTTGGTCGCAGGAGTAAAGATGGGCTCGTCTAACTTTTGAGCTTCCACCATATCGGCAGGAAGCTTCACTCCACAGATGGAGCCTTTCTCTTTGTATTCTCTCCAGCCTGACCCGGCAAGATAACCGCGCACTACACACTCAACGTCTAATCTTCTTGTTTTTTTGACCAGCATGCTTCTTCCCTTGAGAATATCCTCATATTTTTTCAAACTCGCCGGGAAAGAATCAACGTCGGTCGTAATGAGGTGGTTTGGAATTATGTCCTCCGTGAGACGGAACCAGTATTCTGAAAGAGATGTGAGAACCTTTCCCTTGGACGGAATTCCATCCGGAAGGATGGAATCGAAGGCAGATATCCTGTCAGTCGTGACTATGACAAATTTCCCGTCAACCTCATAGAGATCCCTCACCTTTCCTCGCGAGAACAGCTTCACGTCAGCCAGATTGGTCTGCAACACTACCCCAGCATTCACCATTTTACATCCTCCTTTGCAGTTTATCATGCTCTCAGGTATCCAGAAGTCAAGAGTCAGAATTCTGGCTCCTGAGTAGTTACCAACAGTTTATATAGTGTTCGCGGAGGAATGTAAAGAAAATATTTGCGGCTTTTCCGCAATTTCGCCTGCGATAACCTTGCACTGGTTTCTGCGCTGTAGTATAATTCACGCCGGAGGCAGGAAAATGCTGAATCCTTTGACGAAAATAATAGGAACGAAAAACGACAGGGAATTGAAGAAGCTGAAACCTTTCGTTGATGTCATAAACAAACTGGAGCCCGAAATCTCCGGGCTTAGCGATGGCGAACTGCGTCTGAAGACAGACGTGTTCCGGGAAGCCATAGCCAAACGGCAGAAGGAATTTGATGTAGAGATCGAGGAATTGAGAACGCGCGTGTCCGAGGTAACAATCCCCCAGGAGAAGCAGAAACTGAAGGACAGATTGAGAGATCTCAGGAACAAGGTTCTGGAACCTTTTCTCGCGGAAGCATTTGCAACCGTCAGGGAGGCAGCTAAAAGACAGGTGAATATGCGCCCCTTTGACGTCCAGCTTATGGGAGCAATTGTCCTTCACCAGGGCAGAATTGCCGAGATGGCTACGGGTGAAGGAAAAACTCTGGTTGCCACAATGCCTCTTTACCTTAACGCGCTGACCGGGAAGGGAGTTCACCTCGTTACCGTAAATGATTATCTCTCAAGACGTGATAGGAATTGGATGGGGCCGCTATACGAATCTCTCGGGTTGACGGTCGGCGTCATACAGCATGACATGGATGCTCCATCCCGACAGGATGCTTACGGTGCTGATATCACGTATGGAACCAACAACGAATTCGGGTTTGATTATTTGAGAGACAATATGGTTGTGAGGAAGGAAGACATGGTGCAGGGTGAACCCTACTACGCCATCGTAGATGAGGTGGATAGTATATTGATTGACGAAGCGAGGACCCCTCTCATCATTTCCGGACCGGCTGAGGAATCAACCGATAAGTACTACAAGATTAACGGGCTTTCCCGTAAGCTCAAAGGGGACTCTGACTATCAAATAGATGAGAAGGCTCAAACAGTGACTTTGACAGAAGAGGGTGTTGCCAATGCCGAGAAGATGCTCGGCGTAAAAAACCTGTTCGAACCCGGCATGATGGAGCTTGTTCATCATATCAACCAGGCTTTGCGGGCACATAATCTTTTCAAGAGGGATGAGGATTATGTGGTAAAGGACGGACAGGTAATCATTGTGGATGAGTTCACGGGACGGATGATGCCCGGGCGGAGGTGGAGTGACGGTTTACACCAGGCAATCGAAGCGAAGGAAGGTGTGAGGATAGAGAGAGAAAACCAGACGCTGGCAACAATTACGTTTCAGAACTATTTCAGACTTTATGATAAGCTGGCAGGTATGACGGGAACCGCAGATACGGAAGCGGCAGAGTTTGCTGAAATCTACAAGTTGGACGTTGTGGTTATTCCTACCAACAAGTCTCTGAGGCGCGAGCAGTTTGCAGACGTAATTTACAAGACAGCACGTGAGAAATTTGAGGCGGTAGTCCAGGAAATAAAGGAAATGCATAAGGCAGGAAGACCTGTTCTTGTGGGAACGATTTCCATTGAGAAATCGGAACGGTTAAGCAGGATGCTGAAGTCTGAGGGAGTGGCACACCACGTGCTGAATGCCAAATATCATGAGATGGAGGCGGAAATTGTAACCGGAGCAGGGCAGGAAGGAACTGTCACTATCGCCACCAACATGGCAGGGAGGGGAACAGACATTGTTCTGGGAGAAGGTGTTGCCGACAAAGGGGGACTGCATATAATCGCGACGGAGCGCCATGAAGCAAGGCGCATAGACAACCAGCTCAGAGGACGCTCGGGACGGCAGGGAGACCCCGGTTCGTCAAGATTCTATTTATCTCTTGAGGATGACCTCATGCGCATCTTTGCCTCGGACAAAATATCCTCTATCATGGATAGAGTTGGCTGGGAAAAGGGAGTTCCTCTTGAGCACAGCTGGCTCACCAGAGTAATTGAGACCGCGCAAAAGCGTGTGGAAGCTCACAATTTCGACATGAGAAAACAGCTTCTCGAATTTGACAATGTGATGAGCCGTCAGAGAGAGGTTATCTATGGAGAGCGCAAAGCCGTTCTTGAGGGTGGCAATCCCAGGGAGCATATTGACGGAATGGTTGAAGAGCTAATTGCAGAGAAAATAGAGCTCTATCTCAAAAAAGATGACCACCCGGAAGACTGGAGCATTGATGATCTTTACAAGTCAATCAAAGGCACGTTCGGTGTTTCCCTGCCGAGGAAAGAAATCGATATCGGGAGCGCATCCCCCGATGATTTCAACGACGACATAGTAGAAAACCTGAAGCGAATTCATGATGAAAAGGAGAAAGCACTCGGTAGTGAGTTGATGCGGCACGTGGGACAGGTGGTAATGCTCCAGGTAATAGATTCCAAGTGGAAAGAGCACTTGCTGGGAATGGACCATCTGAGAGAAGGCATACACCTGCGCGCGTATGGACAGAAAGACCCTCTGGTCGAATATCAACATGAGGGATTTGATCTTTTCCAGGAAATGGTCGGAAGCATAAAGGAATCAATTGTTGAGTATTTGTTCAAGGCTCACGTGTCGGCAGAGATGGGCGAGATGCTTCCCCAGCGCGTATTGCAGGGGGAAGAACATCTCACGGAATTTACTCCTTTCCAGACTGAGAAGGAGCCGGCAGGTGCGGGGGTGCGGAGAGAACCTGCAATGGGCGAGGTTCCATCCCAGCCAGGTGTCAAAGCGGCGCCCTACCGAAGGGAAGGGAAGAAAGCCGGCAGGAACGACCCGTGTCCGTGCGGAAGCGGAAAGAAATACAAGAAATGCTGCGGGAAATAACCCAGCAAGCTATCAGCTATCAGCAAAAGATATTTTTAACTGCAGAAATGTCATTCCGCACTTGATGCGGAATCCAGGATTCCAGCACGACTGCGGCGTTCTCTGGATTCCCGCCGTAGTTTACCCCGCTTGATACGGGGCGGGAATGACAGACATAAAAAGAAGAGGGTTTTGATAAGACCTATTTATGGAGGAGGAGAGAACATGTTTGAACATGCTAAAGAGGAATTGCACAAAATTGAACAGCATCTCGGACAGATAAGAGGTTATCTTTGACGTAGATGGTAAGAAGGCTTCCGCCGTAAGTCTTGAGAAGGAGATGGCTGAACCCGGGTTCTGGAATGACCGGGAAAAGGCACAAAAGCGGCTCCAGCGGCTAAACCGGTTGAAGACGGAAATATCACTGTGCGAAGGGATTCAGGCAAAAGTAGATGATGTGTCTGTTCTAATAGAATTGGCAGAAGAGGAACAGGATGAGGGGATGGACGCGGAGATTGTGGAAACACTCTCCCGGGTTTCTGAAGAGATAGATGATTTGGAACTGAAGACCCTGATGGCGGGGGAATTCGACCGGAACAATGCTATCCTGAGCATACATGCCGGAGCAGGGGGAACGGAGTCGTGCGACTGGGCGCAGATGCTCCTGCGAATGTATAACCGCTGGGCTGAGAGAAGAAACTACGCGTGGCGCATTTTTGACTGTCTGCCGGGGGAGGAGGCAGGAGTGAAAAATGTTACGGTGGCTGTTAAGGGAGACTATGCATACGGCTACCTGAAGGCAGAAACCGGTGTCCACAGGCTTGTCCGTATATCGCCATTTGATTCGCAGTCCCGCAGACATACATCCTTCTCTTCTGTAGATGTCGTTCCGGAGGTTGAGGATGAGATTGAGGTGGACATGAAAGATAGTGATTTGCGCATAGAGACCTACCGTGCCAGCGGGGCCGGTGGTCAGCACGTGAACGTTACCGATTCCGCAGTCCGCGTCACTCACATACCGACCGGAATCACTGCCCAATGCCAGGATGAACGTTCCCAGCACAGAAACAAAGCGGCTGCACTGAAAGTTATGCGCAGCCGCCTTTTTGAGCATCAGCGCAGGGAACAGATGGAGAAATTCGCCGAGCGGCGGGAGGAGAAGGGAAAAATCTCCTGGGGTAATCAGATTCGTTCGTATGTGTATCATCCCTATTCTCTTGTAAAGGACCACCGTACGGGTACGGAAACGGGAAACGTCCAGGCGGTAATGGACGGCGATATTGACAGGTTTATCAGGGCATATTTGCAGAAGACAGTAAGTCATAAGTAAATGTTCGGTAAACTGTTTATTCTTCGAGTAAGCGAAAGCGCATCGAGAAGATGAGTTCTCGACAAGCTCGAACAGTAAGGCTTTACATGGTTAACCGAATATCCACAGTGATAAGTAATGAGGGGACCAAATGAATACAAGTGATGAACTAACTGTCAGGCAGGAGAAGCTAAAGCGATTGAAGGAACTCGGTGTAGAGCCTTATGGGAGGAAATTCATCCGGACTCACCCCGTTAAACAATTGATAGAAAAGTTTGATACGCTTGCTTCTTCTGAGAATGAAGTAAGTGCCGCAGGACGGATTATGCTAATACGCGGACATGGTAAAGCATCCTTTGCGGATTTACAGGATGAGACAGGCAGAATTCAAATCTACGTCAGGCAGGATACGGTCGGCGAAAAGGGATATCAGATCTACAAGCTGGTCGATATGGGAGATTTTCTCGGTGTGAGAGGAACTCCGTTTGAAACAAAAACAGGAGAAAAGAGCATACTTGTCAAAGAATTGACAGTGCTGTCCAAATCCCTCAAGCCCCTGCCTGAGAAATGGCACGGCTTGAAAGACGTGGAACTAAAATACAGGAGGCGTTATCTTGACCTCATTGCGAATGAAAAAGCCAGAGAAGTTTTTGACAAGCGTATGCGAATCATCTCAGCCATAAGAGGTTTTCTTAATAAACGGGGTTATCGGGAAGTAGAAACTCCTATCCTTCAACCGCAGGCGGGAGGGGCGTCCGGGGACCCATTCAAAACGAGAGCGGATGCCCTGGGTATGGACCTCTATCTGAGGATTGCTCCCGAGCTCTATCTGAAAAGGCTTCTTGTCGGGGGATGGGAAAAAATCTATGAGATAAACAAGAGTTTCCGGAACGAGGGCATTTCACCCCGGCACAGCCCGGAGTTTACGATGCTGGAGGTTTACGCCGCCTATGCGGACTACGAGGATATGATGCGGCTCACGGAAGAGCTTGTCTGCGAGGCAGCTCAAACGGTGCTTGGGACAGTCAGAATCAGCTATGACGGCAAAGAAATTGACCTGAGTCCTCCATGGAAAAGAATTACTTTTGGCGATGCAATGAAAGAAAAGTTTGACATAGATATCGAGAAGGAGGGTATAAAGAGCCTGAAGGAAAAGCTGGAGAGTGCCGGCGTCAAGCTAAAAGACAAGAAACTCAGCAGAAATCAGCTCATAAGACTCCTTTCCGAATTGTTGACGGGTGAACTTCCAACCTTTATTACCGACTATCCGATTGAATTTTCCCCGCTGGCAAAGAGGAAACAGGACAAGCCGGAAATCGTGGAGCGGTTTGAACTTTTCATGTGCGGCTGTGAACTCGCCAACGCGTATTCGGAATTGAATGACCCGCAGGAACAAAGGGAACGTTTCCGGGAACAGGTCGCAAGCAGGGAAGAGCGCAGTGTTGACGAGGATTTCGTCACCGCGCTTGAGTACGGGATGCCTCCGGCGGCAGGACTCGGGATTGGCATAGACCGCCTGGTGATGATGATGACGGATTGCCAGTCCATCCGCGACGTTATCCTGTTCCCGCAGCTGAAGGGGCAGGCCGCAAGGGAAAAGTAACAACACTTCCTACACTTCCAAGGTACTGATAAGAATGAAACGAGAACTTAGCGCACCTTCGGTGCGAACTCTATTGCTGGTAATTTCCAATCGTCATTCCCGTGAAGCTTGTCCCCGCGAAGGCGGGGAACGGGAATCCAGACATTTCTGCTGGAATTTTAGATTCCCTCCTGCGCGGGAATGACAAACCAGAAAACGCGATATTAGGGTTGACAGAATATATATTTTGCTCTATACGTTTATGCATGATGTAAGATTGTTCGAAGAAAAGAATTTTTGGCTGCGTATAAAGCCATAACTTTATGGAGGATGGACATGCGCGGGAAAGGTGTAGAAATCGTAGTATCAAAAGGTCGTTTTGATACTGTTGAATTGGCTGCGTGTTCTGAGAAATCCGTAAAATGGTTTGTGCCGGACACCGATGCCGATGCGGTCACGCAGTGTTACGGTGCGCTTGAATTGAAAACCATGCTGAAAGAGCTTTTCAGGCATTCCACACAGAAAACGCCTTCCATTAGCTTTATTGAACCGAGTGAGGAGACTCGTGTTCCGGAATTACGCATTATCCTGCAAAGGCAGAAAAACGTGAAGGTCAAGAATGATGAGGGCTATTCAATCCGGGCCGGCAAGGAAGGCAAAATAAGGACAATCACGATTACCGCCGGAACACGCAAGGGTATCCTGAACGGTGTCTATCGTTATCTGGAAGAGCTTGGGATGCGATGGACAAGTCCGGAGCAGCCGCAGGCAGTTTGGCCAGAGCGAGTCATTCTGTGGAAAAAAGGAATGCATATCCATGAATCGCCGTGCTTTGAGCTTCGGGGATACTATGGAGAAAACACATGCAATACTCCGGAGAAGCCGCTTGCCTGGATGGCGCGCAACCGGATGAATTTTGGCGGACCGGGTTTAGAGCGGCCGGAGTTTGCGAAAAAACTCGGACTTTTGCTTGTTGGAGGCGGACATGTCTTTGAAAAAATATTCGACCCGGATCGTAAAATCAAAGGAGAAAAAAAACTATATGATACCCGCCCAGAGTGGTTTGCCTTTCGCAATGGGAAACGTGAACGGGCTCGGGGCCATGTTTGTATCTCAAATCCCGACGCTATGAATTTCCTGCTGGACAATGCTGTCAGCATAATTGTCAGCGAAGCTAAGAATATTGATGCATATCGTTTCTGGCCGCCGGATGTCTGGCATTCGTGGTGTGAATGCAAGGATTGCACGAGAAATGGAAATGACGCTGACCGTTATCTGTGCCTTGTGCATGAACTGCGCAAAAGACTGGATGCTGAATATGAGAAAGGGAAAATCGATCATAGGATAATTCTTTTCTTTATCATTTATGAAGGGTCCGGTATCTACCCGCCTCCTACGCGTCCCTTTCCCAGAGGGTTTGATATGGAAATGAACCAGATGGAGGTCTGGCCTATCAACCGGTGCTATGTTCACAGACAAGCTGACCCGCAGTGTCGTGAGTTCAACAAGCATTATTGGGATGATATGAAGTGCTGGCTTAAAGTATTCAAAGGCAAAAAAATAATGGGAGAGTATTACAACGTTTCGCAGTACAGGGATACTGCTACAGTTTTCTCCCGGGTCATGTTTGACGATGTTCGGGACTATGCTGAAGCGCAGTGGGAAAAAGCAATGGGAGAAGAAAAATGACAAAGGGTAAAGAAGAGGATATGGTGTTGTACGCAGCTCCAAATGGCAGGGATTCATGGTCAGGGAGATTCCTTGAACCTAATCCAATGAAGACCGATGGTCCCTTTCGGACAATCGCGGGTGCGCGCGACGCTGTCCGGAAACTGCGAAAGGCACAGGTATCAGGAACATCAGAAAAACCAAAAACACCTATTCGTGTATTGATTCGAGGCGGCGAGTACCGCCTCACAAAACCAATTACTTTTACACTCGAAGACTCAGGCACCGCAAAATCTCCAATCACCTATAGTGCTTATCCCGGAGAGAAATCACTAATTAGCGGTGGACGGCAAATCAGGGGATGGACAGGGACAAAGGTTGATGGCAAGGAGTTGTGGACAGCTGATTTGCCGGGCGTACTCAAAAATAGAGAAAATATTCGCGAGCTTTTTGTGAACGGCGAGAGACGCAGACGTTCAAGGTTACCTAAAAAAGGATTCTATTACATAACCGGTTCTAAAAGGGCAGGGAATGCTCCCACTGACAATCCACTAAACTTTTTGCAGTTTAGCAAAGGTGAAATCGAATCCACGTGGAAAAACCTTACTGACGCGGAGGTCGTGGTACTCCACTACTGGACCGATTCACACTTCAAAATCAAAGCCGTTGATAAAAAGAATAAAGTTGTCATCTTTCAGAATGCGGCAAGACGCCGGCTGCTACCAGGATCTCCCTACTATATTGAGAATGTCTTTGAGGGTATTGAACCTGGCGAGTGGTATCCGGATAAAAAATCAGGGAAGCTCTATTACATGCCGCTCAAAGGTGAAGAGTTGGAAAATGTTCGGATTATCATTCCAAAACTCGAAAAACTCGTCGGAATGGAAGGTAAACCTGCCGAGGCTGAATACATCGAACATGTTCATTTTGAGAATCTTTGCTTTGCACATGCAGCGGTATCATTTGAGAAGATCGCATTTTCCGAGCAGGCAGCACATGAAGTGCCGGGAGCAATACAATTTGAAGGTTCACGGAATTGTTCCGTCCGGGGTTGTGAAATTGCCAATGCAGGCACATACGCTATTGAACTTTCAAACGGCTGCTGCGGCAACAGTATTATTGACAACCACATTCATGACATGGGTGCAGGAGGCATAAAGCTCAATGGTGCTCCCCTGGAAACGTCACCTCACGTAAGCAAACCTTCGGAATTTACAATGAACAACACAATCTCCAACAATTATATCCACCATTGCGGCAGGATGTCCCACTGTGCGGTAGGAATATTGATACGCCACAGCGGCGGAAATACCGTAAGTAATAACCACATCCACGATTTATACTATACGGGCATCTCCGTAGGATGGGTATGGGGATACGCTCCAAGTATAGCAACCGGCAACTTGATTGAATACAACCATATTCATGATATCGGTCACGGCTGGCTCAGCGACATGGCCGGCATATATACCCTTGGCTTATCAACAGGGACTGTCATTAGGTGTAATCTCATTCATGATATAAAATGTCACAGGTACGGTGCCTGGGGCATCTACTTTGATGAGGGAACTGCCAACATAGCAGCTGAGCAGAATATCGTTTACAACTGCCAGACGGGAGGCTTCTTCCAGCATTATGGAAAAAACAATACCGTTCGAAACAATATCATTGGTCCTTCTAAGAAATGGCATTTCAGACGATCTGTAGAAGAAGCACATCTGTCTTTTACTTTTAAACACAACATCTTCTACATAAAAGGCGGTAAGTTTCTTGAGGGTAAGTGGCTCAAGCCAGGATATCTGTTCGACAAGAACCTTTACTGGCGCGCTGATGGGAAAAAACTCAAGTTCATGAAATGGTCTTTTGACGAATGGCAAAAACGGGGACAGGATTTTAATTCTCTGGTAGCTGACCCCCTGTTCAAGAATCCTGATAAAGGTGATTTCACCTTGAGCCCTGATTCCCCTGCTTTTAGACTGGGTTTTAGACCAATCGATCTCAACATGATTGGGGTGAGGAAAAAAGGTTAAAAACAGAATCTTGACATTTTATTGACAACTGCCATTTTTCATAGTAACATTAAAAATGTCTATAGTTCATCTAAAATATTTACTATTATTTTATCCTTTTAATCTGCGGGTTGTTTATGAAAAAAATATCAAAACCACAAAAGGAAGCCTGCAGGTTTTGGAAGACTAAGATAAAAAACAGGTCTTTCATAGTCGAAGGGCAAGACTTCCCTGGTGAATACGTGCGGAAGATCCTATTGCGGGAAGATTTGGCGTTTCGGGTAAAAAGGGGGTTATATCTTCTAAAAGACAAAGGCGCAAACCCGCAGGATCTGGTATATATGTCCTACTGGAAAATCATTGAAAGCCTGCTGAAGAAATATGAACCATATTCCATTGAAAAAAAGTCAGCTCTTAGTTTATATTTAGGAGATGAGAGTATTCCTTTGGTATTATATGTCCACACCTCAAGAAACGTCAAATATTCTCTGCCTCTTTCCTCCGGTTTAAAAATTCAAATACGGCCCGACCCTGATTTTCATAAAAAAACACGACAGGATATTACAATCGGAACGGTAAAATTATTTATAGATGTTCCGGAAAAAGTTCTTTTGAGTATCAGAGGTGGGGAAGACGCGGATTTTTCGGCATTTCTTAAAGGCGCAAAGTTTGATAAGAGAATGTTAGAAATTCTATATTCAGCCCGTCCGAAACCGGTTGTAGTAAAAAAACTGATAAAAAGTGCTGAACTACATAACAGAAAAGATCTTTCTAAAATATTGAAAACTATTTTAAAAGAATATACAATTTACAGGCTGTAAGAGGAAAAAGAATGAAATCCCCATGGGTCTTTAGACTTGAGCAGGAAATAAAGAATTTTGACAAAGCAATTAGCCATCGCTTAACCTCCATGCTTTCAAGTATTAAGAAATATTCTTTAGAGAATATTCTGAAAAACGCTGTTTTACACAAACAGTATGACATCTATCATTCTACGACTATAGAAGGTTACACTATAACGCCGCAGGAAGTAGAAGCAGTGCTTTTAGGTGCCGGTCCCGCAGGCGATCTCTCATCTGAAAAATTAAGAAACAAAATGGCTATTATCGGACACGCCCGGGCATTCGAATATATAATCACTAAGATAAAAGAAGATTATGATAAACCGGAAATTTCTCACGATTTAGTAGCAGAGGTTTATTTTCGTTTATTTAAGCCCTCGGTTGATGCAGGAATAATTGACCGGTTTGATTTAATTGGCTTTCGGAACGTCAAGGTCTATATTCGTAACAGCCGCTACGTCCCTCCTCCATTTGAAAAAGTGGATGATTTAATGGAGAGTTTTCTTTATTGGATTAACCGTATAAAGGAACCGATTATCAAATCTATTCTGGCTCACTATTTTTTTGTAACAATCCATCCTTATCCTGACGGAAACGGAAGATGCGGCAGGCTTTTAATGAATTATCTACTGGGAGCGTCTGGCTGCAGCTGGTGTACTATCACTAAAGACGAACGGGACAGATATTTTCAAACTTTGCAAGAAGGCCAGATTAATTCTGATATTATTCCTTTTGCCAATTTTATCCTTTCATTGTTTACTAAATGAAATTTTAAGACTGCTGATGAAGGTATACCAGGAGCTATGATATGAACAGTAGTGCCAGCGCTAAAAAGAAAGATGTTTTTGCCGAAATTGCTGCGCAGGGGCAATCTCTGCAAAGACAAGGTCTTGTAGAACCACTGCCTCCGCGATTGCCGGAGACAATTCTTCCTGTGAGAAAAGCAAGCGGTGCTTTGCTTTTCAAGCCGCAGGCAAAACTTGATTCAGCGAAAAAGCTTCAGCAGGAGCTGAAACGTCAGCGCCGGGTATATTCCAGGTACATGCGGAACCTTGCGCCGGAGCAGGAAGGAACGCGCATTAGGGTTCCGCTGGAAGAATTTAGCTGGCGTCTGCAGAGCGGAAACAGGTGGAAGAATGTTCGTATTCCCCACTACGGCGGCCCGCTTGGCAGGGCAGTTTCCTACTATCGCACTCAGCTCCGGGTTACAAAAAAAATGCTGGCGAAGGGAGCAGTGTTCGTCCGTTTCAAGGGAGTTGACTACAAAGCGCACGTGTTTGTTAACGATGACTATGCTGGGTCTCATGAAGGATTTTTTGCCCCATTCGAATTTGATATTACCTCTGCTGTGCAAATCGGCACAAACACACTGCTGGTTAAAGTAGAAAATGATGCCATTTGTATGAGCAATGGCTCGTGGGGTGACGATGGTGACAAGTATGAAGGCGACAAAATCTATGCCGCCACCGGACCGGGCTATGATGATCCGGAAATCGGATGGCACCATTGCCCGCCCGGCATGGGTATCTACCAGGATGTTTTTGTTGAGGCGCGGTCTCCTGCTTATGTGCACGATATTTTCGTACGTCCGGTTTTGGAAGAAGAGCAGGCTGAGACATGGATTGAAGTTTATAACTGCTCCAGATTCAAGCAGGACATTTCACTTGAAATTTCCGTGTTCGGACAGAACTTCCGAAAGACTCTATTCCGCAATCGCAAAGCTGCTGCAGCTTATGCCGGTCCCGGAATCAATTATTACCGGATTCCATTCGCTTTGCCCAACCCAAGAATCTGGACTCCTGATACACCATGGCTTTATCAAATCCAGGTAAGGGTACTGGATAAGCAAGGAAAAAAACTGGATTCGGCACTACGCCAATTCGGTATGCGCTCGTTTCGCATGGAAGAAACACACAAGCCGAAAGGCAGGTTTTATCTCAACGGTGAAGAAATCCGCCTGCGCGGGGCAAATACAATGGGACACCTCCAGCAGTGTGTGATGAAAAAAGACTGGGGTCAGTTGAGGGACGACATTCTGCTGGCAAAAATATGCAATATGAATTTCCTGCGCCTGACCCAGCGACCGGTGCAGGCAGAGATATATGATTTCTGTGACCGACTGGGATTAATGCTGCAGACAGACCTGCCGTTATTCGGCTGTTTACGGCGCAGTCAATTCTGTGAAGCGGTCAAGCAGGCGGGGGAAATGGAGCGGCTTGTGCGGTCTCATCCATCCAGCATTATGCTGACTTACATAAACGAGCCTTCCGGGAATGCCAGAGGCAAACCGCATCGGCATCTGCTTCGCCATGAATTGGAGGCTTTCTTCAGAGCCGCTGATGAGGCAGTCCGCTTGAACAATCCCGACAGGGTCATTAAAGCGGTGGACGGGGACTATGATCCCCCCGGACCCGGTCTGCCTGACAATCATTGTTACAACGGCTGGTATAACGGTCATGGCGTGGATATTGGCAAACTTCATAAAGGGTACTGGCAGAGAGTCAAGCCTGGATGGTACTATGGATGCGGAGAATTCGGCAGTGAAGGGCTTGACCCTGTTAATGTCATGCGCAAGTATTATCCCGGAGAATGGCTGCCGCAAACGGGAGACGAAGAAAAAAACTGGAACCCGAATGAAATTGTCAAATCCCAGACAGGACGGTTTCATTACATGTGGTTTGATACACAGAATACACTTGCCGGCTGGGTTAAAGCCGGTCAGGCTCATCAGGCATGGGTAACACGCCTGATGACTGAAGCTTTCCGACGTGATAATTGCATGGTCTCATGCGCGATACATTTGTTTATCGATGCTTTTCCGTCCGGCTGGATGAAAGCAATCATGGACGTTGACCGTCAGCCTAAACCAGCCTACTTTGCCTATCGTGAAGCGCTTAGTCCCCTAATGGTTAACCTGCGCACAGACAAGTATGCTTTTTTCAGTAATGAGGAAATTTCCCTGGAAGCATGGGTATGCAATGATCTTAATCACACCCCGGCCAAAACCGTTCTGTTCTACCAAATGGAAAAAGGAGGCAATGTCCTTGCGGCTGGCAAGAGTTCTGCCGGAGTGCCGGTATGCGGCACTGAATTCCAGGGGTTTCTCCGGTTAAAGGCGCCAGTAGTTGCAAGGCGGTCAAAAGTAGTTGTGCGCCTTGCTTTGTCAGATAGTTCAAGCAGAATAATACACGATACAGCATTGGAGCTGGACGTGTTTCCTGCACCTGGCAAAATACAAAACCAACAGGTCTTTGTTGTTGGCTCCAGGCACGGCAAGGCGGCTTGTCTTGTCAGAGAGCTTGGAGCCAGGGCGATATCCCGCGGTAACATTAAACATGACGGTATCATCTTAATCGATGATTATGACGCATTCAGGAGGCAGGCACGAGATATTCTTTCTGCGGTAGAGAGTGGTGCAAAGGCTATTTTCCTGGAGCTTGCTCCGGGGATGTACAAAATGGGAAATAGTGAGGTGAAGATTGTTCCCTGCGGCATGGGTGCGCGCCAGTTTGTAAGCCGTAATACAGGACATAGCATGGTCAGGGGATTTAAGCCCGATGATTTCAAGTTCTGGTATGATTGCCGGGCAGGTTATGTAACGCCTTTTTTAAAAACAACCTTTAGTGCAGAGCAATGGGAGCCTATTCTCCTATCCGGCAATGGCGGCTGGAGAGGAAATTGGTTCCCGGCAATGGCGGCAGGTGAGTGTCAATTTGGAAAAGGATGTTTACGAATCTCCCAGGTTGAGCTATCGGGACGAATTCAGGGTAACCCTGTAGCAT
>JAUVJM010000143.1 GCA_030596585.1 bacterium | reverse complement strand
CATCTTTGCAAGCGCTTTTTTCTTTCTTACGGTTTCTACAGCGGCTTGATAAATCGGGACGGTCCCAAGGGGAAGAGCGCAGTGCTCGAGGATTTTTCTTCTGATTCTGTCGAGGTTTCCGCCCGTGCTTAGATCCATAACGGTGTCGGTTCCTGAGTCCACTGCGGCTTTTAGTTTCCTTAGCTCTTCTCTGAGCACAATCCTGTCCTGCGACGTTCCGATGTTTGTGTTGACCTTTGTTTTGAGACCTTTCCCGATTCCTGTGGGAGAGACTCCCTTGTGTCTGCGGTTGGCGAGGATTATGACGGTTCCCTCGGATATTCCGCGGGCGATTTCCTCTGCCGGTATTCTCTCTTTCTTCGAGACTTTCTTCATCTCGCGGGTTATGTTTCCCCGCCGTGCTTCAGTGATTTGAGTCATTTGTAGTATCCTCGCGTTATTAAGCCATCAAAAGTGTAAAGTATAGCCTCCAAAGTTTACTTTGCACTAGCAAGCAGAGCAAGCCCTCTCCACAAAGCGCTGGCGGGCAAGTCTGCAACTACAATTGAGCTTGCTGCTCTTGACACATTTTGTTTGTCATTCCCGCCCCGCATCAACTACGGGGTAAACTGCAGCGGGAATCCAGACTGTAACTATGGTTTCTGGATTCCCCGATCAAGTCGGGGAATGACAAGAATTAACGTTACAATGCACTAGTGACTTTTAATCTGTTTTACCAGTTTCTCCGTCGCGGCTTTTACATTATCTGCGCTGAGTATTGCTGAGCAGACAGCAATTGCATCAGCCCCCGCGGCGATGACCTCTTCCATATTTTCCGCGTTTATTCCGCCTATCGCAACAATCGGGAGGTTCGTCCCGCTCCCTATTTTTCTGATAAAGTCTGTTCCTACGGGCGGAATTGCGTTCACTTTCGTTTTGGTGAAAAATACAGGACCCGCTCCGATGTAATCAGGTTTTTCTTCTTTTGCTTTTTCTGCCTCTTCAAGCGAGTGCACTGAAAGCCCTATCAATTTGCCCTGTGGGATAATCTTTCTTGCGGCAGCAGGGGGCATATCGTCCTGCCCGAGATGGACGCCGTCTGAGTCCAGTGCAAGGGCAATATCTACCCTGTCGTTTACCACAAAAGGGATTCGGTTCCGTCTGCAAATTTTGCTCAACCTGGTCCCTGCCGCTATAAATTCCCTTGTAGAGAGGTCTTTTGCGCGCAATTGCAGGAAATTTGCTCCTCCTGCAATGACGTCTTCCGCTGTCTTGCCGATGTCCCCGCGAGCAAGTTTCGTGTCTATTATAACATAAAGACCGCGCATCAAAATACAGTGATCAGTTGTCAGTGACCGGTGATTAGCAGAGCAAGTTCTGCAACTACAATCGCAGCTGCCTGATTCATCGGGCTTTTCCAAATTCCGATACTGCAAGATATCCCTCTCGAACAAATATTCAGTGAACCGTGTGAAGCCTTACTCTTCGAGCTTGTCGAGAAGTCATCTTCTCGATGCGCTTCCGCTTACTCGAAGAATAAACAGATCTCACCGAACATTTACGAAAAAATTAACGTCGTTGTGTATAATCAGTGGTCATCTATGTGAGTTTCAGGGTTCTTTTCTCAAGTGAGTAAACATGAAAGCGCAGGTTCTTGAATTCCCTGCCAAGCTCCGGCTCTATGAGTTTAGCGAATTCCTCAAGCACCCTTATTCCTTCCTCAGCCCTTCGAGCATTTACAAGCGCAAGTTCGCGGTAATCTGTTCTCTTCCCTTCTCCTTCAGGATAGAAGTCCTGCCCGACATCACTATCTGAGTCGCGTTCTTTCAGGAGGGCATGGCTGCCGCCGGGAATCCTGGCGAGCAGGGCGGTTACCTTATGCCGTACTTCCTTCCATTCGGAAGTGAGTTCGGTGTTGTCAAGGATGAGTCTGGTTACCTCTTCGACAACTCTCATACCTTCCCGAACCCTGTTTGCATTCGCATCGATTACACGGAGTAGTTTAGTATCCATATGGACTTTTCGCAATGACATGTCATTCTGAGCGCAGCGAAGAATCTCCGGAGATTCTTCGGGCTTCGCCCTCAGAATGACAAGTTCTCTATAAGGCGAGCTAATTGTGAAACACTACATTAGCTTTTAAAGAGCTTTTCCTCTACGAGCTGGCAGATGATGTGCCCTGCGGTAATGTGCATTTCCTGGATGTTGGCGGTCTCCTGTGCAGGGGCAATAAGTGCCAGGTCAACCGTTTTTGATAGAACGCCGCCGTCTCCTCCGGTAAATCCCACTGTTCCCATCCCAATCTGTTTTGCGGCATCTATCGCCTTGAGCACGTTTTTCGAGTTTCCCGAAGTGGTAATTCCCACAGCCAAATCTCCGCTTTTCCCCAGTGCTTCTATCTGGCGGCTGAAGACATCTTCAAAATCGTAATCATTGCCGATACTTGTCAGCGACGAGGTGTTTGTGGTGAGAGCTATTGCAGGCAGGGCTTTCCTTTCGCATTTGAACCGGCCAACAAGTTCTGCAGTGAGATGCTGGGCATCGGCGGCACTTCCCCCGTTCCCGAAGAACAGGATCTTGTTCCCGTTCCGAAATGTTTCTATGAACTTCTCGGCAATTCGAACAATCAGATGAGCCTGAGTTCTCAATAGCTTAAGAAATTCAATGTTCCTGTCGAGGTATTTCTCCGTGGTAATCTGCATTGTTTTGTCAGAAGTCATCTGCGCAATTTATTCTTCCTTACCCGGTTCTTCGATAATAATCTTGTGGATGTAGGTTCTTATCGCTCCCACTTCTTCTATCCCAAGAACTT
>JAUVJM010000136.1 GCA_030596585.1 bacterium | reverse complement strand
GCAAACTTCAGCGATTTCATCTTCCGGAACTTATCGGGGATAGATGCCCAGAGATACATTGTAGCTCTTGGAAGCGGAACCTTCCACCCAATTCTGTTAAGACCCGTTACCAGAACATCCCTCCTGCGTTTGTACATGTCCGCCGTCTGACGGACACAATCTTGAGACGAATCAAGCGCCACAATCGAAGCTACCTGCACCGGAGTAAATATCCCATAATCATAATATCCCTTTATTCTCGCAAGAGCCTCAATAATGCGGCGATTTCCCACGGCGAACCCTACTCTCCACCCCGCCATAGAATAAGTCTTTGACATACTGTAGAACTCGATGCCGACGCTCTTGGCTCCTTTCACCTGAAGGAAACTGGGAGCAACGTAACCGTCGAAACATATCTCGGAATACGCAAGGTCATGTACAACCAGGATATCCTCCTTCTTCGCAAAGTGAACCAGCCTTTCAAAAAACTCCATATCCACGACCTGTGTCGTCGGATTGTGAGGATAACTCACAATTATCATCCTGGGCTTTGGATACATACTGACTATCCCACCCTCCAAATCCGGAACATAACCGTTCTCTTCAGTCACGGGAAGCCCCACCATATCGCCTCCCGCAATTGCCACACTGTAGAGATAGGCAGGATAGGTCGGGTCCTGAACCAGAACCACATCACCCCTGTTGAGAACAGCCAGAGAGAGATGCGAAATTCCCTCTTTTGACCCGATAGTAACTATAGCTTCTTTCTCGGGATCAAGCTTAACTCCGAAGCGCCTCCCATACCACTCACAGATAGCCTTGCGAAGATGAGGAATGCCCCGGGAAGCCGAGTAGCCGTGCGCTTTCGGGTCATGCGCTACCTGAGACAGTTTCTCTATTATGTGCGGGGCAGGCGGACAATCGGGATTACCCATCCCAAGGTCAATCACATCAACTCCCCTTTGCCTTGCCCTGAGCTTCGCCTCGTTTATCCTGGCAAACATGTACGGCGGAAGCCGCAATATCCTTTCCGACTCAACTTTCTTACGCATATCTAATAACCCCTTTAGATCATTCCCGCCCCTGATAGCTCGAAGATTTCTCCGAATTTCTCTATCATTACCTCCTGGACTTCCATAACGGAGATGTCTCTCTCCAACAGCTCTTTCATCGAAGTCATCTTGCCGCTGTCCAGACCGCAGGGATTGATAAATGAAAAGTGCCTCATCTCAGGCACCACGTTCAGACTAAGCCCGTGAAAACTTACCCATTTCCTGACGCCGATTCCTATGGAAGCTATCTTTTTCTCTCCAACCCAGACACCGGTAAATCCCGCTATTCTCCGGGCATTCAAACCATACCCGTTCAGCACTCTGATTACAACTTCCTCAAGCGAGCGAATGAACCTGTGGACGTCTTTGCCATACCCGTTCAGGTCAAAAACAGGATACGCCACAACCTGCCCCGGCCCGTGGTAGGTAACATCACCGCCTCTGTCAACTTCCCGCAGGTCTATACCCTCCGCAA
Source organism: bacterium (assembly GCA_030596585.1). Lineage (GTDB taxonomy): Bacteria > NPL-UPA2 > JAUVJM01 > JAUVJM01 > JAUVJM01 > JAUVJM01. Next base: position 1,484 of record JAUVJM010000136.1, on the reverse strand, counting down.
TCCGCTCCTCATCGGTGAGGAGAATATTCTCCGCGCTGCCGCTCCGCCCCACGGTGAAGACGGGCCTATGCTCCAGCAGAATCAGAGTATCCGGAATTTCTCCCCGTATCCTTCTTTTCAGAATGTCCTTCTGAAAAGCATATGCTTTCTCATAGTCAACCAACCCGAGGCGTATTACTTGCAACTCACATTTTCTCCGGCGCAGAAACTCCAAGAAGGCGCAAACCATTTTGCAAGGTTATCTGTGCCGCTCTCGCCAGCATAAGCCGCGAGCGCGCCTTGTCCTCTTGCTCTCCCACAACCCTCACCCTGTCATAGAAATTATGGAAGCAGGAAGCAACACGCTGAAGGTATCCCGTCAGGCGGTGCGGCTCAAGATTCCCCGCACTTCCCTCAACCACTGAGGGAAAAAAACTCAAAACCTTAATCAGGGCTATTTCTTCATCCTCTTCCAGAAGCTCACACTTCACCCCGCCGGTATCTTTTAGCTCCAGACCTTTCTCGACTGCAAACGAAAGCAAATTGCATATTCTCGCATGCGCATACTGGACGTAGTACACGGGATTTTCCATTGACTGCTTTTTCGCCAGCTCAAGGTCAAAGTCAAGCTGGGCGTCGCTCCTGCGCATAAGCAGGAAGAAACGCACGCTGTCCTTCCCTACTTCATCAATCACCTCACGCAGGGTCACGAAATCGCCCGCTCTTGTGGACATAGACACCGGCTTCCCTTCCCTGCGCAGTTTTACAAGCTGTATGAGGACTATGTCAAGCGCATCGGGAGAAAATCCAAGTGCCTCAATACTCGCCCTGAGACGCGGAATATAGCCGTGATGGTCTGCGCCCCATACGTTTATCAGCCGTTTGAACCCGCGCCCTAACTTGTCGTAGTGATAGGCAATATCCGCCGCAAGATAGGTAAGAGAACCATCGCTTTTTATAATGACTCTATCCTTCTCATCTCCAAACTGACCCGACTTGAACCACACAGCTCCGTCCCTATCCTCAATATAGCCCTTCTGCCGGAGACTATCTATTGCCTTTTCGATATTCCCCGAACTGTGAAGACTCTTCTCGCTGAACCAGTTATCAAAAGAAACTCCAAAAGCATTCAGGACTTGTTCTATATCCTCCCGTATTCTCCTGACTGCATAGTCCCTGAAAAAGCCGGTACCGGAGGTTACCACATTCCCTTCCGATAATTCCCGCGCGAGTTCTGTCAGATACTCCCCCTTATATTCCACATCCGAGTCGCCCGGCTTCCCGGACAACTCAAGGTAACGCTGTCTCAGAGATTCGCCCAGGGCTTCAACCTGATTGCCCACATCGTTTATATAGTACTCAGTCTTCACATCATATCCGCAAACCCGCAGAATGTTCGCAAGGACACTGCCGACCACAGCATTCCGGGCATGCCCCACATGCAAAGGTCCCGTCGGATTTGCACTCACAAACTCCACGAGAACCCGTTCGCCGCCGCCTGCATC